>JBAUUM010000196.1:0-8920 GCA_049582705.1 Actinocatenispora sp. | reverse complement strand
CTTCCGCGGTGGCGGCGGCGCACCGGCCGGTGGTGGTTTCCGTGGCGGTGGCGGTCGTCCCGGTGGCGGCGGTCGCGGTCGTGGCGGCACGAGCGGCGCGTTCGGTCGTCCCGGTGGTCGTCCGAGTCGTGGGCGCAAGTCGAAGAAGCAGCGCAGGCAGGAGTTCGACAACCTGTCGGCACCGACGATGAGTTCGGGCGCGCCGCGCGGCCAGGGCCAGATGGTCCGGCTGGCGCGGGGTGCCTCGCTGTCCGACTTCGCCGACAAGATCAACGCCAACCCGGGTTCGCTGGTCCAGGAGATGTTCAACCTGGGCGAGATGGTCACCGCGACGCAGTCCTGCACCGACGACACGCTCCTGCTGCTTGGCGAGCACCTGGGCTACGAGGTGCAGATCGTCAGTCCGGAGGACGAGGACCGCGAGCTGCTGGCCCAGTTCCACATCGACCTCGAGGCCGACGTGGACGAGTCCCGGCTGGTCAGTCGTCCCCCGGTGGTGACCGTGATGGGTCACGTCGACCACGGTAAGACCAAGCTGCTGGACGCGATCCGCTCCACGCACGTGGTCGACTCCGAGGCCGGCGGCATCACCCAGCACATCGGCGCGTACCAGGTCGAGGTCGAGCACGAGGGCCAGGAACGCAAGGTCACCTTCATCGACACCCCGGGCCACGAGGCGTTCACCGCCATGCGTGCCCGTGGTGCGCAGGTCACCGACATCGTGGTCCTGGTGGTCGCGGCCGACGACGGCGTGATGCCGCAGACGATCGAGGCGTTGAACCACGCCAAGGCGGCCGAGGTGCCGATCGTGGTGGCGGTCAACAAGATCGACGTCGAGGGTGCGAACCCGGCGAAGGTGCGCCAGCAGCTCACCGAGTACGGCCTGGTCGCTGAGGAGTACGGCGGCGACACGATGTTCGTCGACATCTCCGCGAAGTCGCGGCTCAACATCGACGGCGTGCTGGAGGCCGTCCTGCTGACCGCGGACGCCTCGCTGGACCTGAAGGCGCCGGTCGACGGCTCCGCCCACGGTGTCGCGATCGAGGGTCACCTCGACAAGGGCCGTGGCCCGGTCGCCACCGTGCTGGTGCAGCAGGGCACGCTGAAGGTCGGCGAGTCGATCGTGGCCGGCTCCGGCTACGGCCGGGTCCGCGCGATGCTCGACGAGTACGGCAGGTCGATCGAGGAGGCCGGGCCGTCGCGTCCGGTGCTGGTGCTCGGTCTGACCGCGGTACCCGGCGCCGGCGACACGTTCCTGGTGGCCGAGGACGACCGCACCGCGCGGCAGATCGCGGAGCAGCGGCAGGCTCGCAAGCGGGCCGCACAGAACGCGTACTCGCGTGGTCGGGCGACCCTGGAAACCCTCATGGAGCAGGTCAAGCAGGGCCAGAAGGCCACGCTTGCCCTCATCCTCAAGGGCGATGTCTCCGGTTCGGTCGAGGCGTTGGAAGACGCCCTGGTCAAGCTGGAGGTTCCGGACGAGGTGCAGCTGCGGATCATCCACCGCGGCGTTGGCGCCATCACCGAGAACGACGTCAACCTGGCCAGCGCAACCTCGGACTCGACGGCGACGATCATCGGGTTCAACGTGCGGGCCGAGGGCAAGGTCCGCGACCTGGCCGACCGCGAAGGCGTGGAGATCCGTTACTACACGGTCATCTACCAGGCCATCGAGGAGATCGAGGCCGCGCTCAAGGGCATGCTCAAGCCGGAGTACGAAGAGGTCGAGCTGGGCACCGCGGAGATCCGGGCGATCTTCAAGTCCAGCAAGATCGGCAACATCGCCGGCTGCATGATCCGGTCCGGTCTGGTGCGGCGTAACGCCAAGGCCCGTCTCATCCGGGACGGTGCCGTGGTGGCCGAGAACCTCACCGTGTCGTCGTTGCGGCGGGAGAAGGATGACGCGACCGAGGTCCGCGAGGGCTTCGAGTGCGGCATCACGCTCTCCGGCTACAACGACATCAAGGAGGGCGACATCATCGAGAACTTCGAGATGCGGGAGAAGCCGCGCGCCTGACCGGTGCCGTTGACCGGTGTACGACACGGACGGCCGGGTCCTTCGAGGACCCGGCCGTCCGCGTCGCTCCGGGCATCCGTTCACCCGGACGTCCGGCACCGACCGGGTCCGACAGCACCACCCCGCGGCCGTCCCGGCGGCCGCGCACGACGAACACAACGACGCTTCGACAGGGGAACACCGGACGTTCATGGTGGACTACGCGATTCTGATCCTGCCCTCGCTCAACCGGGTCTACTCCGGCACCGCGGTGGCCCTGACCTGCCAGGAACTGGCCGTGTTCAACGCCACGGTGCTCGACGGGCGGTTGACCGACATCGCCGAGAACGAGATCGGTGGCGTGCCCTACGTGACGTTCCGCGCGGACGGCCTGTCCGCGCAGGACGTGGCGTACCTGTCCACGCTGTCGTCCCGCTACGCCCTGTTCGAACGCGTCCCGGACCCGTCGGCCGCGGACCGTTCGGCCGTCGACGACCCCGACCAGGCGGACGGCGGGCAACCGACGGAGATGCTGCGGCCGGTCCCGGTCACGCCGCTGGACCTGTTCCCGTCCGACCTGCTCACCATCCAGAAGTACCCGGGCAAGACCAACGAGCTGTTCACCAAGCTGATGCTCAACGTCACGGCCGTGTCCACCGACCGGCCCGGTGACCTGCTCACCCGCCGGGTGCGGGTCCTGGACCCGATCTGCGGTCGGGGCACCACCCTCAACCAGGCGATGATGTACGGCCTGTCGGCGTCCGGTGTGGACATCGACGCCAAGGACATCGAGCACTACGCCGCGTTCGTGAAGACCTGGCTGCGCAACAACCGGGTCAAGCACCAGGCGCAGAGCGCGCCGATCCGCCGCAACCGCGCCGTGCTCGCCCGCCGGTTCGACGTCGAGCTGGCGCCGAGCAAGGAGCAGTACAAGGCGGGTGAGCTGATCCGGTTGACCGCGATCACCGGTGACACGCTCCAGATCGGTCAGTTCTTCCGGCACCGCAGCTTCGACGTGGTGGTGGCGGACGCCCCGTACGGGGTGCAGCACGGCAGCCACGGCCGTTCGGTGTCCCGCAGCCCCCTGGAGCTGCTCCGGGCGGCGGCGCCGAGCTGGGCGGATCTGCTACGACCGGGCGGTGCGCTCGGCCTGTCCTGGAACACCCATGTGGCGCGCCGCGCCGACCTCGCCGAGGTGCTGGACTCCGCCGGCCTGGAGGTGCTGGACGGCCCCGAGTACCGGGGTTTCGAGCACCGCGTCGACCAGGCGATCATGCGGGACCTGCTGGTGGCCCGGCGCAGGTAGTCTCGATCTTGTGTATACGGGTACCGCGCTCTTCGACGTGCTGTTGCCGGAGGATGCGCATTCGCTGAAGGCGAAGCGTTCGTACGTCCGGCCGGTGGTGGCCGCGTTGCGCAAGCTGGACGTGGCGGTGGCCGAGGTGGGCGACCAGGACCTGCACCGGCGCAGCCAGCTCGGCGTGGCCGCGGTGGCCGCGGACAGCGGCCACGTCGCGGAGGTCCTGGACCGGTGCGAGCGACTGGTCGCGGGCAGGCCCGAGCTGGAACTGCTGTCGGTGCGTCGCCGCCGCTACGGGGCCGACGACTGAACGGCGCCGGCGACTGATCGGGCGCCGTAGGCCTGTCAGCGCGCCGCCGACGCGGCGGTGGCCGCCTCCTCCTCGGGCATCTCGGGCAGCACCCGCATCCGGCGTAGCGGTCCGGGCATCGCCCACAGCACGCCGGTGATCGCGCCGGCGGTGGCGATCCACAGCGCCTCCCGCAGGCCGAGCAGGCTGCCCAGGGCGCCGCCGAGCAGGGACCCGAGCGGCCGGATCCCGTAGTTCACAGCCCGGTACGCGCCGGAGACGCGGGCCCGGAGCTGTGGCGGCACCGTCGCGGCCATGATCGATCCGCTCGCGATGTCGAGCATCATCACACCCGTCCCGGATCCGAACTCGGCGACGAACACGAGGATCAGCGCGCCCGTTCCAGGCCCGGTGGCCAGCGGCACCAGGAGCAGCGGAGCCGGGAACAGCACCATGCCCAGCAGGAAGGTGGGGCCGATGCCGATCCGGCCGCTGATCCGCGATGTCATCACCGAGCCCAGCAGGCTGCCGACCGCGCCGGCGCCGAGCACCAGGCCGAGCGTGCCCGGCCGGATGCCGAGGGTCCGGGTGGCGTACAGGGTGAACAGGGCGACGAACATGAAGTTGAACAGGTTCAGCGTCGTGGTGGAGGCGAGCAGCGCCCGCATGCTCGGGGAGCGGCGCAGGAAGCGCAACCCCGCGGTGGTGCCGGCGCGGCCGGGTAGCTCGGTGGGTGGCTCGACCGCCCGGATCCGGCCCAGGAACGCGGCGGAGACGAGGAACGACACGGCGTCGACGAGCACCGCGAACGGTGCCGTGATCGCCTGCACGAGCAGACCGCCCAGGCTCGGTCCGGCGAGGAACGAGAACGCCCGGCTGCCGTGCAGCAGCGAGTTGGCCGCCACGTACTCCCGGTTCGGCACCACCGCGGTGAACAGGCTGCTGCTGGCGACGGCGAAGAACACGCTGAGGGTCCCGGTGGCGAAGGCGACCGCGTACAGCTGTGCCAGGCTCAGCATCCCGAAGGCCGCGGTGACCGGCACGCTGAGCAGCAGGACCGCGCGTCCCACATCGGCGATCACCATGGTGCGACGCCGGTGGCCGTACCGGTCGGAGAACGAACCGGCGTGCAGGGACAGCAGCAGGCTGGGCAGCAGGCCGGCGGCGGTCAGCAGGCCCATGGCCGAGGGCCCGGCATGCAGTAGCAGCACCGCGGTCAGCGGCAGGGCCAGGGTCGAGATCTGGTCGCCGAACAGCGACACGGTGTGGCTGGACCACAGCCGGCGGAATTCCGGCAGGGCCAGGGTGCGGCGACTCACACCTGCCGTCCGTCGTCCGGGGTCGGGTAGGAGACCTGGAGGAACGTGACGTGCCGAGCGCCGTCGGGCCTGTTCGCCGGGTCGTCGCGCCCGGCGTAGCCGGCGACCAGCTCGTCGACCTTCTCGTTGAGGTCGGCCAGTTCGGCGGCGGTCAGGTGGAGTCCTGCGTCGCCGAAGGCGGCGGCCCGCCGCCAGTCGGCGGGCGCGGCGTCGCGGGTCTCGATCCAGCGCAACATGCCCCGCAGGTACGACTCGGCGAGCACGGTGGTCAGCGCGCCGGTGGCCTCGGACAGCTCGGCGTCGTCGGTGAGGTCCGACCAGCGGGTGGCCCGTGCGGTCGCCTGCCACGGTCGCTGCCGGCCGGTGCCGCCGCCCGCCTCCTCGACCAGCCCGTACTTGGCCAGTTGGCGCAGGTGGAACGAGCAGCTCGCGGAGGACTCGCCGAGCAGCTGGGCGGCCCGGGTCGCGGTGAGCGGGCCCTGCCGGCGGAGCATGCCGACCAGTGCGAGCCGGAGCGGGTGGGCGAGGGCGCGTAGTGCGCGGGGGTCGGTGAGCTCGACAACGCGGCGGTCAGGGGTTTCCATGAATGCCACCATAGCTTTGGAAAGCTAGCTTTGGAAAGCTATGTTGGCATCGAATCCCGGCGAACTCACCGGCGCCCCGCTCGCACCCCGGCCGTCGGTGGTGGTGCGGTGGCCCTCCAGTACTGTCGAAGAGGCCAAACGAACGCAGGAGGAGTCATGACGGACCCAGCCCGGGTGCGCCGGCACGCCGAACGGATCAAGGAACTCGTGGCGTCCGCACTCCGCAAACAGGTCAAGGACCCTCGGTTGGGCATGGTGACCATCACGGACGTGAGGTCCACCAACGACCTGCACGACGCGACCCTCTACTACACGGTGCTCGGCGACCCCGCCGAACAGGCCGCCGCGGCGGCCGCGCTGGCGAGCGCCAACGGCCTGCTGCGCAGCATCGTCGGCAAGCGGCTCGGCCTGCGGTTCGCGCCCACCCTCACGTTCGTCACCGACGAGGTGCCCGAGCAGGCGACCCACATCGAGGACCTGCTCGCCGCGGCCCGGGCCGCGGACGCGGAGGTGCAGCGGCGCGCCGCTGGTGCCAGCTACGCGGGCGAGGCCCAGCCGTACAAGGTCGACGAGGACGACGACGAGGATGTCGAGGACCTCGACGACGAAACCGGCGTGACCGAGGCGGCCGAGGCGCCGGCCCCGGCGGCGGACTTCGACCGTTCGCGCTGATCAGAGCGTCGTCCAGGACAGGTTTCCGGAGCGGACCGGGCGGTCGTCAGGGCCGTCCGGTCGACGCTGCGTACCGCTCTGCTTCTCGCATGGTGAGAACTAGTGCGCAGATGTCGGAACGAACGTTAACTTAGGTACCGATGCACACGGCGCTCATTCTCGGTCGCCGCGGCGGGACCTGAACCTCAGGCCGGCTCCCCGCCGCGGGGTTCGTCGCTGGCCGCTTCCCGTTCCGCGGGGGAGCCGGTGGGGAATCGGGCGCGGTGCGCAGCAGAGCTGACCACCACAAGTTCCGCATCGGGGTCGACGTTGATCCGCTGACTCCTTCCGTATCGCGAGGCCGTCCCATGCTCGCGCGGGTGACCCCCGCCAGCGGCATTCCGGACGGACACACGTCGAGTACACCGGTTCCGCGTGCGCGGAGCCGTACCCGGAAGGACCTGATCATGGACAACAACCAGGACCGCAGGCGCCAGCGCAAGCAGGAGCAGGACGAGGCGCGCCGCGAGGCGCAGCGTGCCCTGCAGCGTTCGCTGGAGAGTCGCTGGTAGGCGCTCCGTCGCCGGTCGCCGCCGCGCCCCCGGTGGGCGCCGCGGCGGCGTGAGCAAGGCCGCACGGTAATGGCCGGCATGGCTATGCGGTAATTACCGGACGCGTGCCAGGATGGGTGCGTGACGACAGTCTCCCCGGTCCGTTCCGCCAGCGCCGGCCACATCGTGGCGTTGGCGCTGCCGGCCCTCGTCGTGCTGGCCGCCGAGCCGCTGTACGTGCTCGTCGACACCGCCGTGGTGGGGCACCTCGGCCAGGTGCCGCTCGCCGGGCTCGCCCTCGGCGGCAACATCCTGTCGGTGGCCGCCATCCTCGGCAACTTCCTGGCCTACGGCACCACCGGTCGCGCCGCCCGCCGGTACGGCGCGGGGGACCGGGCCGGTGCGGTCGCCGAGGGTGTACAGGCGTCCTGGCTGGCGGTCGGTCTCGGTGCCGCGTTCGTCGTGGTCGCGCAGCTGCTCGCCGGTCCGGTGGCGCGGGCGCTGGCGGGCGACGGCCCCGACGGCGCCGCGATCGCGTCTGGCGCCGAACTGTGGCTACGCATCGCCGCGTTCGGTGCCCCCGGCGTACTGCTGGCGCTCGCCGGCAACGGCTGGATGCGCGGCGTGCAGGACACCCGCCGCCCGCTGGTCTTCGTCCTCGGCGCGAACCTGGTGTCCGCGGCCCTCGGACCGGCCCTCGTGTACGGTGCCGGGCTCGGCCTGGTGGGCTCGGCAGTGGCCAATGTGGTGGCACAGACCGGATCCGCGGCCCTGTTCGTCGCCGCACTGCTGCATGAACGGGTCCCGATGCGGCCCCACCCGGCGGTTTTGCTCGCCCAGCTTCGGGTGGGCCGCGACCTGGTGCTGCGCACCCTGTCGATGCAGTTGTGCTTCACCTCCGCGGCGGCCGTCGCCGCCCGGTTCGGCGCGGCGTCGCTCGGCGCCCACCAGATCGCGCTGCAACTGTGGAACTTCTGCTCCCTGCTGCTGGACTCGGTGGCGATCGCGGCGCAGTCGCTGATCGGCGCCCACCTGGGGGCCGGTCTGGTCGGCGACGCCCGGCGCACCGCGCGCCGGATCGGCATCGCCGGCGGGGTGTGCGGCGGTGTGCTCGCCCTGCTCATCGGGGTCGGTGCGCCGGTCCTGCCCAGGATCTTCAGCGGCGACGACGCCGTGTACCACCAGGCCATGCTCGCCTGGCCGTGGTTCGTCGCACTGCTTCCGCTGGCGGGCGTCGTGTTCGCCCTGGACGGGGTGCTGATCGGTGCGGGCGACGTCCGTTACCTGCGCAACCTGACGCTGGCCTCGACGCTGTGCGGCTTCCTGCCGGCGATCTGGCTCGCGTACGCCCTGCGGCTCGGCCTCGGCGGTGTGTGGGCCGGCCTCGGCGTGTTCATCCTGATCCGACTGGTGACCATCGTGGTCCGTGCGGCGGGTGGACGCTGGGCGGTGTCGTAGTCGGCCGTCCCGTCCCGTCCCGTCCCGTCCCGTGCCGACGCCGCAGCCGGCCGTCCCGTGCCGACGCCGACGTGGGGCGCCACGCCGGGGCCGGTGTCAGCGGCAGGACCCGGTGATGTCGAGCGTGTGGTCCGGCCGGTAGTACGAGTTCGGGTCGTCGGTGGCGGCGCGTGCCGGGTCGGCGGAGGGATCGACCGGCGGATGCGGTTTCACCAACCCCTTCCGCGCGGCCGCGCAGTCCATGTCGTACAGGTAGGACTTCGACTGGTACGGCCGCAGCCCGCGGTCGCGCTCCTGCACGTCGCCGACACGGTAGATGCGCCACTGGATCCGGTCGTGCACCACCACCGGGTCGGGTGCGTCCTCGAACGCGTACGCCCAGACGTAGTTGCTGGTGAACGCGAGTACCGGCCGTTCGTTGTCGTGCTCGAGCCGGACGCTCAGCGTGCCGTGCACCCGGGGAGCCGCCCGGGCAAGGGTCGCGCCCCGGTCGAGTTGGACGGTGTAGCTGCGGTCGTGGGTGACGGCCCTGCGGGTCTGGTCCCGGACACCGGCGGACAGCACGCCGAGCAACGCGGTGGGGTCGTGGTGGACCAGCATCCGGTTGTCCAGGTGGCCGAGGATCAGCGCCCGCCGTACGGCGGTCAGTCCGGCCGTGACCTGTGCGGCGGTCCAGTCCCCGATCGGCGCGGCGGAGGGCACGACGATGCCCTCGGCGCCCTCCGAGTAGCCCTCGGCGGGCGTGCCGGCGAACGGGCGGTCCGGCGTGCCG
>JBAUUM010000195.1:0-10109 GCA_049582705.1 Actinocatenispora sp. | reverse complement strand
CCACCGCAGCCGGCCGACCGGTGGCGCGGCGTACGGCACCCCCTCGAAGCTGCGGTAGCCGTCGGATTCCGTGCCACGGACGGGTCCCTGGCCGGTCACCGCGACGGTACCGGCACCGGCGCTCGGCCCCGCATCCGCCGGTAGCACCGTCGCAAGGAACACGCAGCACGCCGCGGCGAGCACAGTCCCGCCCGCACGCATCAGCCCCCGAACACGCACCCGAACACCCCTCCCCCGGACGCGGCAGACGCGCCCTTCCGGTCGTATGACGCCGGTCGTCGACGCTACGGACGCGCGTCGCCCGGAACACCCGTCCCGGGGTGGACGTCGGGTGGAGAGCACTCCACCCGTGGCCGCAGGCGGCGCGGCCGAGGCTGTCGGTCGCGCCGGACCACGGGTGCACGGTCGTGCGATCATGCGCTCGTGATCTCTTCGACGTCGGAACCGCTCGACTTCCAGGGCGTACGACTCGCGTACGACACGGTGGCGGAGGACTACGCCAGCTACTTCCCGGACACCCGTGCCGAGACGCCGCTCGACCTCGCCATGGTCGACGCCTTCGCCGCGGCGGTGACGTCCGGCGACGGTGGACGGGTCCTGGATGCTGGCTGCGGTACGGGCCGGATGAGCCGGTACCTCGCGGAGCGCGGATGCCGCGTCGAGGGGGTCGACCTGTCCCCGGGAATGGTCGCCATGGCCCGACGCGACTCCCACGACCTGGTGTTCACCGTGGGCTCGTTGACCGATCTGCCGTACCCCGACGACCAGTTCGCCGGCGTGATGCTCTGGTACTCGATCATCCACACTCCTCCCGCCGGTCAGGCACGCATCGTCGCGGAGGCGACCCGGGTCCTACGCCCGGGCGGCCACCTGCTCGTCGGTTTCCAGGCCGGCGAGGGTACGCACGACGTGGCCGCGGCGTACCGCAGGTTCGGTCACGAGATCGAGTTGGAGCGCTACCGCTACACGGCGGACCAGGTTGCCGCCCGGTTGGAGTCTGCCGGCCTGCGCGAGGTCTGTCGCCTGGTGCGACGCGCTCAGGGCGGGGAGAAGGACGGTCAGGCCGCCCTGCTCGCCAGGGCCGAGGCCGTTGACGTGTCACACCTCGGTGGCAGAGGCTCTCTCGAGCCGCGGCGTGCGGATGGCGGCTAGGACGTTGTCGACGGTGAGTTCGACGAGCCGACCGTCGACGGGCGCATGCTGGAACAGCGCCCGGTAGTAGAGAGGCGCGGCAAGAGCGTCGAGCACGTACTCCATGTCGAGATCGGCGCGGATCTCGCCACGTTCGATGGCGTGAGCCAGTGTGGCCGCGGTCGATGCTCTACGGGTGGTGAAGATGTCGGTCAAGAACCGGGTCCGGAGGTCGGGGTCGTGGGCCAGGTCGGCGACCAGAGCGGGTAGGACCCGCCCGAACAGGGTGTCGGCGAGCGCGGTACGGATGGTGCCGATCCCGGCGAGCAGGTCCTGCCTCAAGTCGCCGGTGTCCGGTGTGGGCTCCAGTCCAACGGTCTCGGCGAGGGCGTCAAGGACAAGGTGACGTTTGTCGGGCCAACGGCGGTAGACGGCCGAGCGGGGAACCCCGGCGACGCGAGCGACCTCGCCGATTCCCAGATCCCCGTAGCCGACCGAGTCGAGCACCCGGAGGGTGGCCGCCCGCACGGCCGCATCGATCCGGGGATCCCGCGGCCGACCCGGGTTGGTTGCGGACGCCCTGCCTGTCATGGCCTCAGTGTGTCAGAACACCGGTGTGGGCATGAGCACCACGCGCCACCTGTCAGGATCCTCGATCGTGATGCCGGCGTTCTCGCTCCAGTACGGGTTCTCGGGCTCGGTGGCGTCGAACCCGAAACGAGCCATTCGCTCGGCCGCAATCTGTTGGGCCGCAGAGGTTTCGAAGTAGAGGACCAGCAGGTTGTCTCGGGTCGGCGCTGGGCAGGGACTGCCGTCGACATGGGAGGTGAACTCAAGGTGGTAGCCGGTGCCAGGCAGGCCGAGCATTACTCCCGCGTAGCCGGCGTGGTTGTCGAACCGGAACAGTTCGGGCAGCCCGAGCGCGTCCCGATAGAAGTGGGTGATGGCGTCGAGCCGGTCGGTCGGGCGGGCGACGCGCACCTGGACGGCGGGCAACGATGCCGGCCATGCATTGATCAGAGCCATGGTTCTCCTTAGCTGTCTTCGCTACGTGGCTGTCGGTACCAGGTCGCTGTCAGATTCCGAGGTTGACCACGATGACGCTGCCCACGCCGAGCAGCAGCAGGGTCATGTGCCCTTGCTGAACCGGACCCATCTTCACCCAGTAGCTGAACCACGTGCCGATCACGACGACACCCAGCCACAGTGCGACAAACACGAGCAGCCCGAGGTCTGCCAACGCGACCGCGTGCGAAGTCGCGTCGGGCTGGAAGTCCCCGAAACCCGCCGAGGCCAGCAACACGGCCGCCCACCACAGCAGAACCGCCGCACCGGCCTGGATGAGTATCACCGCGTAGTAGGCCAGCCGATGCACGGCCTGCGACTCGACCGCCCGCCACACGACACCGTTGCCCAACTCCCGGTCCGCACGCAACTCGCGCATGCTCAGCATGCGTCCGACCGCGGCCGAGTTGGTCTTCGGATCGGTGAGGTTGTTCAACACGAAAACGCTCAGGTAGGCGGCCAGTCCGGCGACAAGCAGCACCTTGAGCCAGAGCATTACCTCCGTGGGACTCATGCGTCACCTCCATCCGAGATTACGATACACCATGTAGCGTTACTAGCTGAGGCCTTTTTGATCTCGGTCGCCACTTCGTCCAGAAGCTCGCGCCGTCGCCACCCCAACTGTTTTGTGGCAAGGACCACAGGCAGTTGACCTGAACTCAACGTTAAGTCTGAAGATCGGGGTCGAGGACCAACGATGAGAGGAGTCCATAGTGGACTGTAAACGGTGGCACGGATGAGCGCCGTGGTAACGGCCGCCCGGACCAGTCGCGTTTCCTCGACCGCGACACTGCTGGCGGTGCTACTCGGCGTACTGGTCGTCGCCATGTCCATCGCCGGCACGGCCGTCGCGGTACCCAGGATCGGCTCGGACCTCGGAGCGAGCGGAGCGCGACTCCAATGGGTCGTGGCCGGGTACAACCTGACTTTCGCCGCGTTCACGCTGGTGTGCGGGTCGCTGGCGGATCTGTTCGGCAGGCGTCGGACGTTCCTCCTCGGCGCGGTCATCTTCACGGTGGGCGCGTTGGCCTCCGGTGTCGCCGGATCCATCTGGTTGCTTGACGTGGCACGACTTCTCTCCGGCGTCGGCGGAGCGGCGATCATGGCCAGTGGCGGTGCGCTGGTCGCGAGCGCGTTCGACGGTCCGGCCCGTACAAGGGCGTTCGCCGCACTGGGCACGATGGCCGGGACCGGCGTCGCCATCGGCCCCACCCTGTCCGGCTGGGTGGTCGGATGGTTCGGCTGGCGCACGACATTCCTCGGGTACGTTGCGGTCGGCGCACTGATCACCGTCGCCACCGTTCTGATGGCCGAATCGCGGGCGGACACCCGGCCCCGGATCGACCGCACCGGTGTGATCATGTTCATCGCCGCGTTGGCGCTGATCATGTTCGCGGTCATGCGGGGACCGGAATACGGCTGGACGAACCCGACCGTACTGGCCCCGCTCGGTGTCGGCGCCGTACTGCTCGTGGCGTTCGGCGCCGTCGAACGGCGTCGCACTACTCCCGTACTCGATCTCGATCTGTTACGAGACAGGCGGTTCCTCGGCTGGTCCCTCGGTACGCTGGTCACCTCGGTAGGATTCCTCGGCGTCCTGGTCTTCCTCCCCACGTATCTACAAGGGGTGAGCCACGCACCGGTGTCGACCGCCGGTGCGTTGATGCTCATGTTGACCGCCCCGATCCTGCTGCTGCCCCCACTGGCGGGAGCGCTCATCAACCGCGGTGTTCCGGCACGCCTGCTGATGACTGTGTCGCTGATGTTGATCGCGGCGGGAAACGCGGCACTTGCCGTACTACTGCGCCCCGGAGTCGGAGCGGGCGGCCTGCTCGTACCGCTACTCGCGGTCGGCGCCGGCACGGGCATCTCGTTCGGCATCACCGACGGCCAGGCCATGAGCGTCGTCAATGCCGAACGGGTCGGCATGGCGGCCGGATTCCTCAATACCATTCGCGGCAGCGCGGAGGCGTTGGTCATCGCCGGGGTCAGCGCGGCCCTGCTGACCCTGGTCGGTTCCGGGGTCGGCCCGGCCGTCGCTGCGCGGGTCACGGCTGGCGACCTCACCGGCACGCACGGGATGTCCGCTGCCCAGCTCGCCGACCGGTTCACCAACGCCTGGCATGTCCTGTCATGGACCGTCGCCGGTGTCTGCGCCGTTTCCGTCGTACTGGTCAGCGTCCTGCTCGGCCGACGTCGAGCCTGACTGCGGAGCACTCCGCACGGACGGCACGGCCCGGGCCGACACGACCAGGACCGTGGCGGCGTCTCTCGACATCGTTCTGCCCGTCCACCGCGTCGGGGTAGACCTGCACGACCCGGGCAACCGGTTCCCGGCCGTCCACGGGATCGGCGCCACCGGGGCGACCCTGGTCCGACCGGACGGATTCGCCGCCTGGCGCGCCGGCACCCTGCCCCGGCGGCCAGCACAGGAACTCCAGCAGGTACTGGCCGGGCTGCTCGCGCGGAGCGCGCACAACGGCTGATCACCCGTCTCGGCGAGGCAGCGCCGCTGTCACAGTACGAGTGGATTGCAAAACCCAGGATCGCGCGTTTACAATCCGATCGTACTGCGAAAGCGACATGGGAGCGGTGTGTGGACAACGACCTGACGGTTCGGACCGAGACGGGTGACGTACGAGGCGTGCGGCGGAACGGATGTCGCCAGTTCCTCGGCGTGCCCTACGCCTCGCCACCGGTCGGTGACCTGCGATGGTCGGCGCCGCGACCGCCCGTACCGTGGGACGGCGTCCGCGACGCGCGTGAACCGGGCAGCATTCCGCCCCAGAACCCGTCGGCAGTCACCGGCGCGCACAGTCTGGACGAGGACTGTCTGTTCCTCAACGTCACGGCGCCCGATGAGCCGGTCGGGCTCAGGCCCGTCATGGTGTGGATCCACGGTGACGGCGCGAGCGGCGGGGGCAGCTTCTTCGATCCCTGCCGCCTGGCCAGCCTGGGCGGCGTCGTCGTGGTGACGATCAACTACCGGCTCGGAATCCTCGGCGGCTTAGGGGTTCCCGGCCTGCCCGACTCGGGCACCTTCGGCCTGCTGGACCAACAGGCCGCGCTCGGGTGGGTACGGCGCAACATCCTCGCGTTCGGCGGCGACCCGACGAACGTCACCGTCTTCGGCGAGTCGTACGGCGGGCTCGCGGTCAGCGCACACCTCACCTCACCCGGGGCCGCAGGGTTGTTCGACCGGGCGATCGTGCAGAGCGGTTTCGCGCTCGCCGACCTGCCGCCCGGAACCTTCTTCCCGAACATCCCGGCGGTCCCGTCGATGGGCTTCCGCCCGCTCGACGAGGTCACCGACCTGGGCGCCACGGTCGTCGACGAACTCGGCCTCGCCGGGCAGCACCCGGCCGACACGATCGACGCGCTACGCCGGGTGCCGGTGGAGTCGCTCCTTCCGTACACGTCGTGGTTCCTGAACCTCGGGTACGGCGGCAGTGCGCTTCCCGAGGACCCGGCGGCCGCTCTTCGCGCCGGCCGGTTCCACCGCCTCCCGGTCCTGTCCGGCAACACCGCCGACGAGGCGCGCCTGATGGTCGGCGTCTTCCGGGAACAGGCCGACGAACCCGTCACGAGCGGGAACTACCTGACGCTGCTGGTCGCGGCGTTCGGCGACGATGCCGGCGCGATCGCCGAGCGGTACCCGGCCTCCGCGTACGACTCACCCGCGCTGGCATGGGCGGCGGTGTGCACCGACCGGGTGTGGGCGTTCCGTACCCAGGAACAGAACCAGTTGCTCGCCGCGCACGTCCCGACCTACGCCTACGAGTTCGCCGACCGCAACGCCCCGGCGTACGTCGCTCTCCCGCCCGGCTTCCCTGCCGGCGCGTACCACTCCGCCGAGCTGCCGTACCTGTTCACCATCGCCGGTCAGGACGCCGAGTTCGATGCCGCACAACATGAGCTCAGCGACCTGATCATCCGCTACTGGACGGCTTTCGCCCGCTCCGGCGACCCGAACCAGGCGAGCCTGCCGGCCTGGCCCTCCTATTCGGCGGGTGAGCACGTCCAGTCCCTCGCGCCGGGCTCCGGCGGTGTCCGACCCGCCGACTACGCCCGGGACCACCAGTTGGACCTGTGGGAGCGGCTCACGGTCTGAGCGTGGCGCGGGCCCCGTTCGATCCGGCAACGCGACCCGATGTTCCACCACCAGCCGGTACGGCGGATCGACGCGGGCATCTACAATCCGTCGGGCCGCGAACCGCACGAACCGTTGCGCCAGCGAGTCGCTGGCGCGAGTTGCGCCAGCGAAAGGAGCGGGCATGCCCAGACGGGTCGATCACCAGCAGCGCCGGCTCGAGATCGCCGCCGCGCTCTGGCGACTGGCGCAACGCGGCCGGCTGGAAGGGGCCAGCCTCAACGAGGTCGCCGCCGAGGCCGGCATCTCCAAGGGCCTGGTCCAGCACTACTTCGGCAGCCGCGACGAGCTGCTGAACTTCGCGATGACACACCTGCGGGACCGGATCGACCGACGCCTGCGGGACAGCGCGCAGGAAGCGCCGGCCGACCACCGGGCGGCGCTGCGCGCCGTGCTGATCGCCCTGCTCCCGCTGGACGACGACGGGGCTGACGAGGTCCACGCCAACCACGCGCTGTTCAACCAGGCGCTACGCGACGACTCCGTCGCCACCCGCTTCCGCGCCGGCCGCGACCAGATCCTCACGCTCATCGCCGGGCACCTCAAACGTGCGCGCGACGCCGGCGAGATCCGCGCCGACCGCCAGCCGCGCCAGGAGGCCCGCATCGCCCTGTCCGTCATTGCCGGGATCGCGGAAGCCGTGCTCCTCGGCCACCAGACCCACGCCAGCGCCCTGCGCACCCTCGACTACCACCTTGCCCAGCTCTTCATGCCGCACGACGACGACCACGCGGCGCCCCGGCCGTCGTGAGTGGACGTCCGGGTGGCGGGTAGACGGTCGCCGCTGGCACTAGCCAGCGCCCTGAGGTCGCAGCGTCAACGACCGGAATCGGTGGCCGTCGTGGACATCGACGCAGTGGAAGTCCACGACATCGAACGACGCGGTAGCAAAGTCGAGTAGCTGCTTGTCGGTTCGCCACGAAAAGAAGCGTGGTGGTACGTGCTCGTCACCATCGATGGGGCCTTCGGTGCTCTCCACGCCGCCGTACACCCCAAGGAAGAACAACCCGTCTGGGCGCAGGAGCGCCCGGATCGCCGCCAGGACCGCGGGCAGGTCGCGGTTGGGAACGTGCAGCAGGCAGTTCATCGCGAACACCGCATCGAACGAGCCGACCGGAAGATCCAGATGCAAGAAGTCCATCACGTGGGCCTCGATGCCCTTGGCCCGGCAATGCTCGACCATCACCGGCGACAGGTCAGCCGCGACGACGGCGAAGCCCTCCTGTTGGAAGTGGGCGCTGTCCTGCCCGGTGCAGCACATGAATGACGGGCTCGAACTTGCCCAGGAACTGGAAAACAAGCCAGTGCAGGTTCGCCTCGATGTGCTCATACAGGTCCTGGCCGCGCTCAGCGACGATCTCGTCGCGTTGGCGACGCAACCGCGAGAGCTGAAGCAGCGCCTGGGACGCCGGTTGGGTGCGCTCCTCAGCCCACTCGCGCCACTCACTGCCCACCACGATCGTCTGCTCCAGGGCAAGCCCGGACGCCCGGTAGGCGTCGAGCAGACGGCGCTTGTCCATGTTCGCCAGCACCACACCGAAATGGCGTCGCATCATGGCCACCTCGCCCGGCTCCAGCCAGACGGTGACGACGTTGGTATAGACGATCATCCGGCCGGCGGGTGTGAGTAGAGCGGTCGCCGTGGCCAGGAACTCGTCCAGCGCGGGCACCTGCTCGATCGTGTCCCGACACCACACGAGATCCGCCGACCCGTCCGGCAGGCCGGCGTCCTCCAGCGTGCCGAACACCAGCTCGATCCGGTCAGCCAGCTCGCTGGCTGCCACGGTGTCGCGCGCCATCGCGATGTGCCGCTCCACCGGCTCGATGCCGACGCCGGTCGCCTCGGCATGGGCGCCAACCAGCCTGACCAGGTGGGAAGCGTCACGACAGCCCGCGTCGACGATACGAGACCCCGCTGCGAGATAACGGTTGGCGAACTCGAACAACGTGTCTGGACCCGTCGGGTCGAGACTGCGATTCAACCTCTCGTACACATCCCAGGTCTCCGGGCTGTACTGACGGTTCAAGTGCACCATCGTCAAGCCTCCATGCTGGATCGGCCAACCGAGCCTCGAGCAGACCAGCCAAGATCGTCAAGCCGATTACGCTCATCCGGCGGCCCGCCGCAGACACCGAGCGAACCGTACGGGCGACCGGAACGTACCGGAGCCACCCGGCAGGGATACCGCGAGCGGTGACCCGACGGCGCATACACCCAGCGAATCGCCAGCCTGCTCGACACCGCCACCTTTCGACGGCAAGCGCCGGCACACGGTGCGGGTGATCGCCGACGAACTCGGCATCGCCCGGCCTGCCGTCTACCGCTACCTGGGTCGGGTCACCTCGTTGACCATCGCGTGAAGCCCGACCACGACCGGCATCCCAGCAGCTCTGGTATCACGAGGCTCAAGCGCTTGCCTCGTTTCCTCGTGACGAGGCGTCGTGTGAGCGTTGCCCTGGCGGTGGTCGGGCTCGTTGGTGTAGCAGCTGTGGTTGCGCCCTCGGTCGCACGAGCGACGATCCACCCACGAGACCCCGATGCCTTCTTGCGGTACGTGTCCAGATACGTCGGCGGGTGGTCCAGCAGCCGCGACCCTGGCGGGAATCGACGAGACGAACGGTGGGTCGCCGCACACCCTGGCCTCGTGCTCGGCGAGGGCGAACAATCGTGTCGATGGCTTGCCCGGCAACCGTCGGCTGGGTCGATCGACACTTCCGGCAGATCGACAGTCCCGGCACTGGTCATTCGTTACCGCCACGACACCCGGCAACAGCGTCGTGTTCGACTTTCCTGGCACGGAGGCTGGACCGTGGTCTCCGGCGCCTGGGGGTACCTGTGCTGGTGGGATTCCTGGGGCAAGTTCGCCCCCCGGTCCCACATTGAGGACTAGGCAACCTTCACGCTGACCGGTATGGACGACACGACCTACTACGGTCCAGCCGGTGCCGGGTGGCGTCACACCAACACCGGCACCAGCATCAGCGAGGGACAGCTCGACACGGTCACCACACGCCACGAACGCGGCGGTCAGGTGATCGTGGTCCACACGTTCGTCCGCAACACCGGCGTGCGGATGGTGCGCATGAACGCGGGCGCAGAAGACCAGGATCTGCGCATCTGGCCCGCGCAGCAGGACCTCACTCTTCACGATGCCGCGACCAACGCGCTCCTGTCGGCCTACGAGGAACACCAACGCGCGGCCCAACATCGCGGCCCTGGTGACGCGGTCACGGTGTCCAAGGAACGAATCAACGAACTCGCGACGCTGGGACACCACCTGGGCAGCGGTTCATGGCAACCCGCGACGCTGAGTCTGGGCACGCAGCGTCTCGACGCGCAACGCCTCACCCTCAACGAGGGCTGGGTCATCGTGGCCATCGACCCGGCCACCGGGGCACCCGTGGCGATCGGAGCAACTCGCGGCGTCGACCCTGATGTGTCTCTCACCGCGATGGGCAGACCACCTACCACGTCCTGAAACGCCGGAGCGTGGCCGCCGCCCAGGTCGCAGTCTGAGCGGCGAGCTGGGCGCGTCTTCCGCTGGTGACAGCGTCCTTCCGGCACCCATCCTCGGTGACTGACCTACTGCTGTACTTTGTTGCCGAAAAACGCCCCGGACCCTTGTCGGGTCCGGGGCGTCTTTGCTGGTGCGCGATACTGGGATTGAACCAGTGACCTCTTCCGTGTCAGGGAAGCGCTCTCCCGCTGAGCTAATCGCGCGAGGTGGAGACGGGATTCGAACCCGTGTACACGGCTTTGCAG
>JBAUUM010000194.1:0-19187 GCA_049582705.1 Actinocatenispora sp. | reverse complement strand
GGCGGGGTGTGCTGGCGAGGCCGGCGGCCGCGGCGGGGGCGATGGCGGCGGCGAGCAGGCTGGGCGCCGACAGGATGCCGTTGAGTCGGCCGTAGTGCCGGGCGCCCCAGCGTTCGGAGATGGCGGTGGCCCGCAGGAGGGTGAACACGCCGCGGGCGGCGCCGGCGAGCACGACTCCGGCGATGAGTAGCAGGGTGGGGCCGGGGATCGCGGCGAGTAGGCCGGTGGTGGCCGCGGCGGCGGTCAGGATGAGCACGGTGCGGGCGCGTGCGGTGGTGTGCGCGGTGAGTTGTTGGTAGCCGAGCCGGCCGGCGACCTGGCCGAGGCCGCCGAGGCCCATGGCGATCGCGGCGGTGGCGGGGCTGACGCCGCGGCCGGTCAGCAGGGGGATCTGGCCGATGATCAGCGCGTAGGTGCTGAACGCGGTCACGGCCAGGACCGCGACCAGGACGATGAACGGTCGGCTGCGGGTGATGACGGCCGGGATCTGCTCCCACCGTCCGCCTGGCTGGTCGGGTGCGGCGGGTGCGGGGGCTGGCCATGGGAGCCGTAGTCCCCACCAGTGGGCGGGGATCGTGACGGCGACGAGGACGAGCGCGAGTACGAGATACACGTGCTTCCAGGGCAGGTGCGCGGCGAGCAGCCCGGTCAGCGGCGCGAACACGGTGCTGGCCAGGCCGCCGATGAGGGTGAGCGCGGTGAGTGCTTTGACGCGGTCGGGCCGACCCGGGAGAGTTGAGCGGGAAGGCGGGACGATGACTGTGGCGGCGTGTACCGACGACGAGCCGGCGACCAGTCGTCTGGACTACTGGCGACACGTCGTCTGCGACACACTCGTGCCGCTGGATATGACCTGCGACTCGCCCGCCGGCTACCGGGGCCGGCTGGTCGGCACCGAACTCGACGCCGCACAGTTCGTTGAACTCACCGCGGCACCGCTGAAGGTCAGCCGCACCGAGCGGCTGATCCGCCAGTCCGATCCCGGGCTGTACAAGATCGAGATGCACACCCGCGGCCTCAGCCTTCCCACCCAGGCGGGCCGGGAGACTCTGCTGCGGGCCGGGGACGTCGCCGTGGTCGACACCGGCCGCCCGTATGAGATGGCCGCCGGCTTCCCGCCACCCACGACAGGTACGCGCGCCGCCGGGAACCGTGCCCCGCAGCTGGTGACCCTGATGGTCCCGTACCGCATGCTGCCGCTGCCAGTGGACGTGGTGGCAGCCGTGTGCGGCGTCGGGCTGACGGGCCGCACCCCGACCAGCGGGCTGGTCGCCGCCACCCTCGGGCAGATTGCACGCTCCGTCGCCGCAGGCGACGAACCCCCCGCGATACGCCTCGCCGGGGTCGTGGTCGACCTGCTGGCCATCGGCATCGCCAGCTACACGCACCGCCCCACGCTCGTCGAGCCGGAAACCCGCCAACGAGCGCTCCTGCGGCAAGTCCGGGCCTTCATCGCCGAACACCTGGCCGACTCGGACCTTACCCCACCCATCATCGCGGCCGCACACCACATCTCTGTGCGCTACCTGCACAGACTCTTCCAAGCAGACGGTGAGAAGGTGGCCGACTGGATCCGCCGCCACCGCCTCGAACGCTGCCGCCAAGACCTGACCGACCCCGCGCTGGGCCAGCGTCCCGGGTTCGCCGTGGCGCTGCGGTGGGGCTTCACCGACGCGGCACACTTCACCCGACTCTTCCGCGCCACCTATGGGCTGCCACCCGCCGCCTATCGCCGCACTCGTCAGAGCAGACCTGCCGGTACGTTGGCACGGCGGCGGCGCAGCCGTCCTCGCGGAGGCTCTGCGACACAGAAAGTGGCAGCATCACCGCGCGGCTTGCAGGTTCGGCGACCCGCGCCGTGAATCCGTCGACCAGCTTGCTGCACCCCGGGCTGCGGGCGAAGGCGTGCTGGCTTGGAATGAGGCATGAGTTTGCTCATTGGGAACTGGGAGCTCCCATGGACTGGACGCCACGACTCCTACGGGCCGGGTTGGCGTGGGGGGCCCAAACGGGCACGGCCGTCTGTGGGGGCGGGGGCCCATCACCGGATTCAACATTCCTCTACCCGGGTGAGTGCATCGTGCGGGCAGCCCCGCCACCCGGCCAGCGACTGGCATACCACACTGACCAGGCATCGGATACGCTCGGCGGCCCAGGTGACGATCGCTCAGGCCGGCATCCCCAAGCCGTGCCAGTGCCCTCGCTACCCGCAGACCACTCACCACCCAGAGGGAGGCGTCGTGAGCGTCCGGCTGATCCCCGACCTCGATGACAAGTTGACCGCCGCGCTGGCGCATCTGGAGGTAAAACTGCGCGCGATCCGCGTCTGGGAAGAACTGGACCAGGACAAAGAGCTCGAGGACGACGAGCCACGCCTACCCGTGCCCCTGGCCGACGGGCATACCCTGGCTGCGCTGCACCGCATCCAGGCCGCCATTAACCTGACCCAACGCGATCAGACCGTCGAGGCCGGACGCGCTAGGCGGCTCGGCGGCGACGATCGGCATGAGCCCCTGCCGCTGTGTCTGGCCGAGATTGACCAGGACGACGTCAACACGCTGGCCGCGACCGCCCGCCTGCTGGGCCGCCGCCGACAGAGCACAGCGGTACAGTTCGCGTTCGGCGCTGATCCGGGCCAGACCCCACTGACCGCCCAGGACCTGGGCGTCCTTCTCACCCGGATCGTCGGGCTGCTGGACCCGCCCGCCTCGGGCGACACCCAGCTACTGATCGCCCAACTGGCCGCGGCAGGCCCCGCCGACAAGGCCGCTCTTGACTCCACAGGCGAGGCCGCCTACCAGCGCACCATCCACCGCGTCAACGCCGTGGTGGCCGACTCCTTCGGCACCGCCCGCCTCCTGCACTGACAACGCCGGTAATCGACTCACCAGGCAGAGAGTCCCTTAGCTGTCAGTGGTGGCTTCAGGGCGGGGGCGCAGCCGTACCTGTGTGATGGCCCGGCCCGTGACCTCGGCGATTTCCGCGGTGAATCCTGGCAGGGTGACGGTTTCACCGGCCGCCGTGGGGATGTGACCGAGCCGATCGAGTATGAGCCCGGCGATGGTCGTGTAGCCGCCGTCGTCGTCCTGGTCGAGCTGCACGCCGAGGTCGGGCAGGTCGTGGATCGGGTAGCCGCCACGCACCAACAGCGCTCCACCCGGTTCACGGATGATGGCTTCGTCATCGGAGTCGGTCTCGTCGTAGATCTCGCCCACGATCTCTTCGACCAGGTCTTCCATGGTCACGATGCCATCGGCGCCACCGAGTTCGTTGACTACGAGCGCGAACTGCTGGTGTTGCCGGCGCATCCGAACGATGGCGTCAGTGACCGGCAGAAGGTCAGGCAAAAACAGTGGCTCCCGGGTACGTGCGGCCACGGTGCCGGTGGTGTCGAGCAGGTCCCGCATGTGCACGACGCCGACCACCTCATCGAGCCCCATCGGGCCGACCACGGGAGCGCGGGTATGTCCGGACGCACCGAGCGTGGCCAAGGCCGTCGTGGCCGGCATCTGGGCGGGCAGGGTGAATACCTCCCGGCGCGGCAGGAGGATGTCGCGCAGGATCCGATCGGCAACTTCGAACGCTCCGCTGATGATCATTCTCTGGTCGACCGACAGGCTGCGCTGCGTGGCCACCATGTCCCGCAACTCCTCAGCAGTGACCTCGTCGCGGACCGCCCGCGGGTTGCTGCCCGACAACCGGACCACGAGATCGGTAGCCCGCCCCAGCAACCACACCACCGGACGGGACACCGTCGATAACACGTCCAGAGGACGGGCGGCCAGCAGTGCCCATCCTTCGGCCCGCTGCATCGCGACCCGTTTCGGGGCGAGCTCCCCGATCACGAGAGTGACAAACGTCAGCACCATCGTCACGGCCACGATCGACACCGGCTCGGCCGCTGACCCGAGAAACCCGAGTGGCTCGACCAGCGGCTCGGCCAACGCCACCGCCGCCGACGCTGAGGCCAGGAACCCGGCCAAGGTGATTCCGATCTGGATCGTGGCCAGATACCGGTTCGGGTCCCGCGCCAGCCGGGCCAGCACACGCCCGCCCCGCGACGTGCGCTCCAAACGGCGGATCTGGCCCTCCCGCAGCGACACCAGCGCCATCTCGCTACCAGCGAACACAGCGTTAATCAACACCAGCAGCAAAACGAGCGCAATGCGCAACCAGTAGACGTCCACGTCCGCGTATCCGCCCCACATCTCCGAAGTGCTTGCCTCACCGTATACGGACATTCAGCAGCAGCTGGCAGATCCTCGGCGCGGGCAGTCTGGGTGCCGGGCGACTGATGGGGGTGCACCCAGGGCAGGTGATTGACGAGATGGGTCCGTCGCGCACGCGGCGCTACTGAGCCAGCCACGGCCCAGCGCGGACGGCGCTGCCGTCGACTACGGTCGATGGTCCTGTCAGGGTCGTCGGCCGATATGGTGGGCATCGGTGTGCCGGGAAGACTGGTCGGCGACGACCGATCCGTCCCCGAAACCCTGGAGCGAGTGTGAACGACATGAGCGCCGATGGATGACGCCGACCGCTTCGGTGGGATCATCGCACTGGTGGCAGTCGTTGCTCTTGTGGCGGTGCTCTCCAATCGCTTGACCGAGCGCATCCGCGTGCCTGCTCCGGCGATCTTCCTGGTCGGCGCGGCCGTCGCTTCCGACATCTTCCCGTGGCTCGGCTCGATGCCCGTGGCCACCGTGGAGGAGATTGTCACCGTCGCGCTGATCGTGCTGCTGTTCGACGGTGGGATGCACATCGGCTGGGGCGCGCTGCGCCGCACCGCGGGCGCTGTCCTGTGGCTCGGCGTCGTCGGTACGCTGGTCACCGCCGCCGCGGTGGCCGTCGCAGCACATTACTTGTTCGATCTTGACTGGCGGATGTCGTTGCTCATCGGTACGGCCCTGGCGCCCACCGACCCGGCAGTGGTCTTCTCCGTGCTCGGCCGGCGAGAGATCCTGGGCCGTTCAGGCACCCTTTTGGAGGGCGAGTCGGGCGCCAACGACCCGGTCGGCATCGCTCTGATGGTCAGCATCCTGGCGGCGGGTGGCACCGGAGGGATCGGCGCGCTCGGCGCCGGTGTGCTGGTTTTCGTCGAGCAGATGGGGATCGGCGCCGTGATCGGCGTGATTGGTGGCGCCGCGCTGCACTGGTCTGTCAAACGGGTCTCGCTGCCGTCCGCAGCGCTGTACTCGGTCTTCACTCTGGCGGCGGCCGTCGCCATCTACGGCGCCGCGACCGTTGTCCACGGTTCCGGATTCCTCGCCGTCTTCATCGCCGGCATCATGCTCGGCGACGCGCGCGTGCCGTTCAAGGGGGACACACAGCGGTTCCATTCCGCGCTCGCCAGCCTTGCCGAGATCGTCGCGTTCGTGGTCCTGGGCCTGACGGTCTCGCTGCGCACGCTGCCGGACGGCAACGCGTGGCTGATCGGGCTCGTGCTAGGCGTCGTGTTGGCCCTGGTGATCAGGCCGGTGCTAGTCGGCCTCGTCCTACTACCGGTGAAACTGGACCGGGGTGAACGGCTCTTCGCTCTGTGGGCCGGGCTCAAGGGCGCCGTACCCATCCTGCTCGGTACCTTCATCGTCGCGGCGAACCTGCCAGGGACAACCCGCATCTACGACGTCATCTTCGTGGTGGTCGCCTTCTCGGTAATCGTGCAGGGCGGACTGGTGCCCTTCGTGGGCAGGCGCTGCAGAGTACCCATGCGCACCATCGAACCCGAGCCGTGGGTACGCGGGATGCGATTCCGCCAGGAACCAGCCGCGATGCACACCCACCGGGTGGCCGGAGGATCGCCGGCAGACGGGATGACCGTAGGCGAGTTGGCGCATCAGGAACGCGTCTGGCCGGTCCTTGTTCGCCGAGATGGACAGCACGTACCGCTGACCCCAGAGACAACGCTCCGGTCCGGGGACGAAATCCTGGTCGATCAAGAGCAGGGAGTCGGTGACGGAACCAGCCCGTTCCACGTTCCGGACTGACTCCACGCGACCGTTGCCGCGCCAAGGCATCGGTGGCGCTACAGCCCACACACGACCGGCCACACACCCGTCCCGCCACCTCACGGCGACGCCATGACTGTTACACCCGGCACTGGCCATTGAGGCTGTTGTGCCGTGATGTGGCACTGCCTGCGAGGATCCATTGCGCCGGCCGCGTCATTGACGCGTTCGACGAAGCAGGAAGCGAGCCCACTGGTGGCTCTAGGCGTGTGTCTGACTTTGGGTTCAGACATCCCATCTGACTCCTCTTGCAGGCTCTGACCGGCGGCGGCCATGGCATCAGACATGCATTGAGCGACCGGGTTTCCACCGGTTGAAATCGGCTGCGCCGCGTCTTGCCAGGTGTGGTCAGTCTCGTGTCCCAGCCTGACCGGAGTGCTCGGTTGATCGGGAAGTCACCTGGCGCTTTCGTCGCCAGAGATGCCGGAGGTGCCGCGGCATTCAGGGCACCAATGACAGGCTGAGGTGATGGCCTTTGCCGAATGGAGCCTGCGTGGGGGGAGGCGATGATGATCGGGAAGTCGCGGACGATGCGGGGACGGTGGCGTGACGTAGCTGCGTCGGTGGTGCTGATGGCGGCGGCGGGCGCGGAGGTCGTGTATCACCGTGATGTGGGGTCGGTAGTAGGTGTGGTCTGGTTTCTTGCCTTGATTTCGGTGATCTGGGTACGTCGCCGGGCAAGGTGCAGCGCGGCAGTGCGGGGTCATGATGGCGCCTCCGTGCGCCATCCTTACGGGATCACGCGTTATGTGCGCTATTACCGGTACCCGCCACAATGAGGCGGTGGGCGGAGCCCTGAGGGCGTTCGGGTCGTAGCCTGTGGCGCCAGTGGCACCCCAGGACTTACACACAGTGTTGGCCTGTACACGGTATGGTCCATGAGGTGCCGGCTAGTCCGGGCGGCAACGTCTTGGCCGAACAATGAACGGACCGGTCTGTGCGTGCGCGGGATCTGGTGGTGGAGTACCCCACTGTTGCCGTCACTGGCATGGCGATCGACGCCGCCCGGTTACTCGCCGGCGCCGATCTGCCCGGCCTGATTGTCACCGACGATCACGGGGCCCCGTTTGCGGTGCTGCCGGGCACACAGGTCCTGCGTCTGGCTGTGCCGGTCTACTGCCAGGACGACCCGAATCTCGCCGCGGTTATCGACGAGGCCGCCGCCGATGTGTTCCTCACCGAACTCGGCGACCGAACCGTCCGCGACTGCCTGCCGCCACAGCCTCACGAGCTGCCCGTGGTCAACCCCGATGCGACCGTACTGCAGGTCGCAGCGCTGATGGCTCGCATCCACAGCCCACTCGTCGCAGTTGTTGAACACGGAGTCCTCCGTGGCGCGGTCACACTCGATCGGCTACTCGACCGGGTACTGGGCACATGAGTGTCCTTGCCTGGGCCGCGGTGGCGATCTTCGCCGCCGTGTACGTCCTCATCGCGACCGAATGGGTGCACCGCGTCGCCGCCGCTCTCGGCGGCGCGGTGCTGATGCTGCTGATCGGCGCGACCGACGCCGAACACGCGTTCTTCTCCCCGCACACCGCGATCGACTGGAACGTCATCATCCTGCTCATCGGGATGATGCTCATCGTGTCGGTGCTCCGCCGTACCGGTCTGTTCGAGTACCTGGCGATCTGGGCTGTGAAACGCGCCCGGGGCCGACCCTATCCGGTGATGGTGATCCTCGTCGTCATCACCGCTGTCGCATCCGCCGGCCTGGACAACGTCACCACCGTACTTCTCATCGCCCCAGTGACACTGCTGGTCTGTGACCGGCTCGGCCTGCCAGCGGCGCCGTTTCTCATCGCCGAGGTGATGGCCTCCAACATCGGCGGCGCCGCCACCCTGATCGGAGACCCACCCAACATCATCATCGCCTCGAAGTCGGGGTTGACGTTTACCGACTTTCTCTCCGTCATGGGCCCTATCGTGGTCGTCCTGCTGATCGTGTTCCTCGGGCTGTGTCGGTGGTTGTTTCGCGACGTGTTCCGCTACGACCCTGCGAGAGTCGCCCGGGTGATGGCGATGCGCGAACGCGACGCGATCAACGACCCACGCCTACTGCGGATCAGCCTCGCGGTTCTCACGCTGGTTCTGGTGGCGTTCGTTCTTCACTCGGTCCTGCACCTGGAACCCGCCGTCGTCGCCATCATCGGCGGCCTGGTCCTGCTCGCGGCGTCCCGGCTGAACCCCGATGATGTCGCCAAGGACGTCGAATGGCACACCCTGGTCTTCTTCGCCGGGCTGTTCATCATGGTTGGTGCGCTGGTCAACACCGGCGTCATCAGCCGGCTGGCCACCTCTGCCACCGAGGCGACCGAAGGCAGACTGTGGGCGGCCACCGTTTTGCTCCTCGGCGCGTCCGCGTTGCTGTCGGCGATCGTCGACAATATCCCTTACGTGGCGACCATGAGTCCCATCGTCGCGGACCTCGTCGACGCCAACGGCACCCCGCAAGGCAACGTCCTGTGGTGGGCGCTGGCGCTGGGCGCGGACCTTGGCGGTAACGCCACCGCCGTCGGTGCCTCGGCCAATGTCGTGGTCCTCGGCATCGCCGAACGCGCCGGCCAGAAAATCACCTTCTGGGAGTTCACCAAGTACGGACTCATCGTCAGCGTGATCACCATCCTGATCTGCATCCCGTACCTGTACCTGCGGTTCTTCTAACGACCTGTCTGGCTTTCCCGGCACGGTCAGGCATCGAGGGTTGCGTCGTCGGCGTCCGCCAGCCGCCGGTAGTGGCGATTGCGGGCGCGTAACAGTGCGATGGCCAGCAACGCGGCAAGAACAGACCCGCACAGGATGCCGATCTTGACATGATCGCCGGTGGTGCCGGCGCCGAAGGCGAGTTCCCCGATCAGCAGGGAGACGGTGAACCCGATCCCAGCCAGCAACGCCAACCCGACCACGTCCAGCCAGTCAATGCCTTCGTCCAAGCGGGCGCGGGTCAGGCGGGCGGTCAGAAACGTGCCGGCCAGTACGCCAGCGCTCTTGCCGACCACCAGCCCGGCAACGACGCCGACAGCGGCACGGTCAGTCAGCGCGGCGCCCAGCCCGCTGACGCCGCCGATTGCGACGCCTGCGGACAACAGAGCGAACAGCGGCACGGCCAGCCCGGCCGACACCGGCCGCCACCGGTGTTCGAAATGCTCGGCCAGTCCGGGCCCGGGCCCGGCGCGGCGGCGTGCGACCGGAACGGCGAAACCGAGAAGGACTCCACCGACCGTGGCATGCACGCCGGAGGCGTGTATCAACGCCCATGCGGTCACCGCCAGCGGAAGCAGCAGCCACCAGGCCCGGATCCGGCGCTGCACCGCCACGGTGAACGCGACCAGCGGCGCCAAGGACAGCCCCAGCGGTATCCACGCCAGGTGTCGCGTGTAGAAGACGGCGATGATCGTGATCGCGGCCAGATCGTCGATCACGGCCAGGGTCAGCAGGAACGTCCGCAACGCCGCCGGTAGGTGCGTACCGGCCAGCGCCAGCACGGCCAACGCGAACGCGATGTCGGTTGCCGACGGGATTGCCCACCCCGCCAACGACCCGCCAGGTCCAAGATTGACCAGCACATACACCATCGCTGGTAGCGCCACCCCAGCCAGGGCGGCCACCACCGGCACCGCTGCACGCCTCGGGTCACGCAGGTCACCAGCAACAAACTCGCGTTTGAGCTCCAGCCCAGCCACGAAGAAGAAGACCGCCAACAGTCCGTCCGAGGCCCACTGAGCCAGCGACAGGTGCAGATGAACTACGCCTGGTCCGAGCCGTAGGTCTCGCAGCCACGTGTAGCCGCTCGACCATGGCGAGTTCGACCAGATCAGTGCGAGCATCGCCGCAGCCAGCAGCAGCGCACCACCGACCGTCTCCTGGCGCAGAACATCGGCTAACCGGCGTTGTTCGCCGGACGAACCGCGGGAGAACATGGTAAAAGGTCGACGTGACACAGGTGCCATCACCGGTCTTCCCATACGGGCCAGAAGTCGCCGCCCCCACGGCAGCCCAGGTCACTGAGCCTACCCACCATGCCCGCCCGCCATGTCCAAATGAACGGCGACCCACGACCGTCCACACCGGCGCCATGCGTCCCTTCCACAGCGCCGAACTGGTTGCAACCTCGGAGGCCGATTGCTGCGGCCGCTGTGCTGGTTGCGGCGGGTGGGTCGACGGGCTCCATTGTCTGCTGTGAAGCGACAATGGTGGCCGGCCTCAGCGGTGTGGAGGAGTTCAGCGTTCATGGGTGGCCGAGATCCGGGATCGGCTGATGGTCGCTCCCAAGTCTGAGTGCACGTGCACTCAGGAGCACAAGCGAATCGCCGGATAAGAGGCTGAGGCCGCAGCTCGGTTGAGCTGCGGCCGCATCGTCGGTTGTCAGTTGGTCTTGATCGCGGCCAGTACGCCGTCCCAGAGGCGGGCCCGGGCGGCCGGTGCGGTGTTCACCGTCTCCGCGCAGGCCTGCCACTTCGCGTCGTCGTCGCCGCACAGGTCGGCGAGCATCTGCATGGCCATCGGGGTGTGCTGCTCGCCGTCCACCTCGATGTGCCGTTCCAGGTAGTCGACGAACGTGGTTCTCGATGATGTCCCAGGTGGTCGACGCGAAGTCGGCCGACGGCGCGGGCAGTCCCGCCCCGGCCAGCGCCTCGCCGACGCTGCGACCGGACCGCAGCATGTCGATCAGCGCGGTGATCGCGGTGGTGTCGGCGCCGGCCTCGGCCATGCCGTTGACGTACAGCTCGAAGTGGCTGATGTAACCGTCGCCGAGTTCGTCGCTCTCCTCGACCATCACGATGTCGTTGATGAGCCGGCGGCTGCCGGTCGGCCCGGTCGGGATCCACGGCACCGTGACGCAGGTCAGCTGGCGCTGCAACGACTTCAGCAGGGACATGAAGTCCCAGACCGCGAAGACGTGGTGCTCCATGAACGTGACCAGCGCCTGGTGCGTGTCGAGGTTGGCGTAGAGGGCGTGCCCGACGACCTTCTCCCGGGCCGGCGTGACCGCCGATTCCAGCCGCTCGATGCCTGGATGGGTCTTGCCCCAGTCGTACCGTGACATTGACAGTCTCCCCAGTTGGCCGAATCCGTTATCTGGCTGCAGCGGGGACGAGCGTAGTCATTTCTCGACTGATTCAGGCGCTTTCTTGCGTCGGGACATTTCTACAAAGAAGAGTTGTATTAATTGTCGCGCGTACTTCGGCGGGTCCGGAACAAACGGGCCGAACAGGGGAAACAAAACCATTCGATCTTGGCGGGACGGCGACACTCGGCCCTTTCTCAAGATTCACGCAGGTCAATGTTTGTACTTTTACCTACACTCGCCGCGGACCTGCCGGAGTGCTCGGGACGGTGTGCTACGGCGCAGTACCGTTGTGGGCGATGACCCGGACATACTCGGGTGACACCGACGGATGGGTCTTTCCGGTCGGTGCGAGAAATAGTTCTGTCGTCAGACAGTTTCCTCGAGAGCTCCGGCCGGTACGAGATTGGCCAGGCAGAGGTCAGGTTCGATGAACGGTTCAAGGCTGCCGACCGTGACCGGTGACCGCCACGCGTCCATGACACCCTGCATCAGTCCCAGGTGAACCGGGCAGACAATGTCCGACCTTTCCCGGGCGAGTTCCAGGAACGGGCAGTGTCGCAGGCCGATCTGACGCCGCGCGCCGTCTCCGCGCCATTCCGGCGCGAAGCCGATCTCACGGAGCAGCCCCATCAGGCGGGCGACCGCGTCCGCCGGGTCGTCGTCACCGGCGTCCACGCCGTCGCTCGACGCCTGTCGGCGCCCCCAGGCATGGGCGGTCTCGACGACTGTCGCAATCCGATCCGGCGAGGACGCCACGCTCTGCACCAGGAACTCGGCCAGCAGCTGGTAGTGGCGCGGGCCGGTCGGGTCCATGCCCGGCGTCGGTCGGAACAGCAGTGGTGGACGACCACTGGCACGTCGATCCGACGGCACCCGCTCCACCTGCCCTGATCGGACGAGCGCGTTCACGTGGAACCGGACCGTGTTCGGGTGTACGCCCAGCTGTTCGGCGACGGCGTGGACAGTCGACGGTCCGGATGCGTCCTTGAGTGCCCGCAGCACATCGAGCCGCCGGCCCGACGGTGCCTGGCTGTCGCTCTTGTCTGGCATGCGATCAGACTCTCCTACGCTGCCTGAGGTGGTGGACCGGGCATCAACTGGAGTATCGACCATCAGCGGGCACGGGTGGGTACCGCAATCGTTGTCGGCCCGGTCAACTCCGCCACGCGGGACTGTGCCCGCCGGGACCTGTCGCAGGTGGGGCGTCCGCACCGGCACGTGACGCAGACCGCACCGGGTGATGTGATGATGGCGGCCATGGCGTTGTCGACCGCGTTCACGAGGTTGCTCGGTGTACGGCATCCGATCGCGCTGGCGCCGATGGGCGGGTCGGCCGGTGGTGCGTTGGCGGCTGCCGTCTCCCGCGGTGGTGGGCTCGGGTTGCTGGGTGCCGGGGACGGGGATCCGGACTGGCTGGCCCGGGAGGCTGAACTCGTCGCGTCGGGTACGGACAACCCCTGGGGCGTCGGCCTGCTGACCTGGGCGATCGATGCTCGCGTGGTCGAGCGGGTGCTGGCGTACCGACCGAGGGCGGTGATGCTGTCCTTCGGGGACCCGAGCCCGTTCGTCGACATGATCCGCGGGGCCGGGGCGCTACTCGTCCTTCAGGTCACGGACCTGGAGGAGGCCAGGCAGGCCGTGGACCTGGGCGCCGACGTCATCGTGGCGCAGGGCACCGAGAGCGGCGGGCACGGAGCCCGGCACGGGCGGTCCACCCTGCCGTTCGTGCCCGTGGTGGTGGACCTGGCGGCACCGGTTCCCGTACTCGCGGCGGGCGGGGTCGGCGACGGTCGCGGTGTGGCGGCCGCGCTCGCGCTGGGGGCCGCCGGAGCGGTCGTCGGCACCCGATTCCAGGCCACGGCCGAGTCCCTGGTCGACCCGTCGATCGCCGCCGCGATCGTCGAGGGACGCGGGCAGGACACCGAGCGCAGCCGCGTACTCGACATCGCCCGCGGCTCCCGCTGGCCCGACCGGTACACGGCTCGGACGCTGGGCCATCGCTACCTCGACCGCTGGCGGGGCCGGGAAGCGGAACTCGCCGCGGATCCGCGGGCACGGCGGGAGTACGAGGACGACGTGGCGCGGGCGGTGGTGCCGCCGGTGCCGGTATGGGCCGGCGAGGCCGTCGACCTCGTCACCGATCTGCCTCCCGCGGCCGAACTCGTCGCCGCGCTGGCCGAACAGGCCGAGAACGCGCTGGCCCGGGCCGGACGGTACTGACGGTCGCCGGCCGGCCGGCCGTGTGGACGAGACCGGCCGGCCCTGTGGACAGGGCCGGCCGGTGCGTCGTTGCGGTGGTGCCTCAGTTGACGAAGGTGATCCGGTCCGCCGCGGGTGGCGGGAACGGCGAGGCGGCCGACGAGTGGGCGGTCAGGTACGCGGTGAACGCGTCGATGTCGTACCCGCCGTCCAGCCGGTTGGCTCCCTCGGTGAGTACCGGGAAGCCGTCACCGCCACCGGCCATGAAGTTGTTGACCGTGACCCGGTAGGACGCGGCCGGGTCCAGTGGCGTGCCGTCGAGCTTGACGCTGTCGGCCACCACCTTGTCCGCGCCGGACCGGGCGTTGTCCACCGTGTAGGTGAAGCCGTCGGACACCTGCAGTACCTTCGGGCTCTCCGCGTTGGCGGCGCTGAACTGCTGCTGCAGCAGCGTCAGGATCTGTGCCCCGGTCAGGTCCATCGTGGTGAGGTAGTTGTTGAACGGCTGCACGCTGAACGCCTCGCCGTAGGTCACCACGCCATCGCCTTCCGAGCCGGACGGCGCGTACGTGACGTCCGAGCGGATGCCCCCCGGGTTCATGAACGCGATCTGCGCACCACCGGCGTCGCCGGCCGCGGTGGCCTCCAGCTGTGCGTCGGAGATGGCGTCGCCGAGCGGCGACTCGGGTGTGCCGGCTCCCCCGCCGGGAATGTCCGCGGAGACGTAGCCGACCTCCTTGTTCGCGATCGGTGCGACCAGGTCCTGGTAGCGGGTGACCAGGTCGGTCAGCGGCGCGTCCTTCGCCACGTCCTGGGTCACCACGACGTTGTGCGCCGACACCGACGAACGGGAGATGTCACGGGTACGCCGGTTGTAGTTCAGCGAGATCTCGGTGTACAGCCGGCCGAACGACGACCCGCTGGTCACCAGGCGCGGTCGCCCGGCCGGGTCGGGGATGGTGCACACGTACGACTGGTGGGTGTGGCCGGTGATCACGACGTCGATCTGCGGGTCGAGCTTCTTGGCGATGTCCACGATCGGGCCGGAGATACCGCTGCCCGGGCCGCCCGAGTCGCAGTCGTAGTCGTAGGTGCTCCCGGAGGGGTATCCACCCTCGTGCAACAGCACCACGATGGACTTGACGCCCTGCTTGCGCAGCAGCGGCACGACCTTGTTCGCGGTCTCCACCTCGTCGAGGAACTTCAGGCCCTTGACGCCCTCGGCGGTGACGATGTCGGGGGTGCCCTCCAGCGTCATGCCGATGAAGCCGATCTTGGCGCCGTGGATCCGCTTGACCCAGTACGGCGGGAGCAGCGTCCGGCCGGTGTCCTCCCGTACCACGTTCGCGGACAGGTACTGGAAGTCGGCGCCGGTGAACGGCTCCTGCGGGTCGTAGCACCCGTCGTCGGTACGGCAGCCGCCGTGCTGCATCCGCAGCAGTTCGGTCGAACCCTCGTCGAACTCGTGGTTGCCGACGCTGGTGACCTCTAGGCCGATCTTGTTCATCGCCTCGACGGTCGGCTCGTCGTGGAACGCCGCCGACAACAACGGGCTGGCGCCGATGATGTCGCCGGCCGCGACGGTGATGCTGTTGCGGTGCCCGTGCCGGGCCTGCTTGAGGTGCGTGGCCAGGTACTCGACGCCGCCGGCGGGGATCTGTACCGTGCCGCCGTGCCCGTCGCTGGCGGTGACCGTGCCGGAGGAGCCCTGCGGGGGTTCCAGGTTGCCGTGGAAGTCGTTGATGGACAGCAGCTGGATGTTCATGTTCGCGCCGTGCCCGGGCCGGTGGCCCCGGCTGGTCGGCGCCGCGTTCGCCGCTGTGGCCAGGCCGAGCCCGGTGACGAGAGCCACCGCTGCTGTCGCCAGGCCCAGACGGCGGTATTTCTCGAACATCGCCTTCCTCCGGTCTTCGGGGGATCTGGGTGTTGCTGGGGCGAGCGCAGCCTAAGCGATGGCGAAGTACCGGTACCAGACCCGAGATGGACCTTCTGTTGAATGTCGTCGCCGCCTTCGTATCCGCTGTGGCACCGCGTGACACTGCGACCCCTCGCGGTGGCCCACGGGCTTCCAGCGGCGAGTGAACCGCCGGCGAGTGAACCGCCGGTGAGTGAACGCAAAGCTGCGGCCGTCGTGTCAGACCGCTGACGTACTCTTCCTGCCGCCACCCCGACTGGAGGGACCGAGAGAATTGACTGACCTGGCTGCTTTCCCACTGCCCTTTGTTGCCTCTTCCCGCCGGACATCGTTCGCGAAGCCTCGGACGCTGCGGGAACTGCAGATGATCCAGTGCAGCGCCCACATTCGGACGAAGCCCGAGTGGTCCGTCAAGATGAACGACGCCGGAATCGTCGCCCGCTGGACGCGGGAAGCGGTCGCCGAGGGCATGACCGAGGCGCAGGTTCGCTACGTCCTCGCCGAACTCGCGTACTACGCCGGACTGCGGGACGAGCGAACCGGCATCCAGTTGTCCACCGTCGACGGGGTGTGGCAGTCGGACACGCTGGTCGACGACGAGCTCAGGTCCCGGCTGCGTGCGGCGGTCGAGGTGCTGGAGCAGGTCCCCGAGGCGGAACGGGACTGGCATCCGGGATCCGACGGCCAGGTGCTGGATCTGGTTCATCCCTCACTGTTCTGCCTCGTGCGTGAGGTGAGCGGGGCACCCGAGGAGGCCTGGGAGAACCCGGCAACCGGAGACTCGCGGTACGAGTTCTCGGAGAAGTTCCAGTGGCTGCCCACGGATGTCGAAGCCGGCGACGACGGCGATGTCGTGTTCCGTTCGTATGTCAACAACGTCCACCCGGTGGCCCATCGCGAACTCGCCTCCGTACTGCCGGTCCTGTTCGCGCGCATGCTCCCGCTGCTGGAGAACGTGCTCACCGATCTGCGTCATCCGCGGCCCCACCGGATCGCGGTCGAGCCCTACACGTGGTACGACGAGGCCCAGGATGATGAGCCGGTCGAACCCGCCGCCGATGCCGACGAGGGCGCCCACGACGCGTGGGAGGAAGCCTGGGACGAATGGTGGCGCAATCGCCGCCCGGTCGTCCCGGACGCCCCGGTGTTCGTCCCGCCCGCGTTGCCCGACGACTCCACTCGGGTCGACCTGCGTGGCCGTCGTCTCCAGGTCATCGTCAAGCTGGCCACGATCCATCTCACCCCGGACAGGCCCGAGTACCTCGGCGGTTCCTGGCATGTCGAGGGAATGCTGAACGAGCGGATCGTCTCGACCGGCATCTACTACTGGGACAGCGAGAACATCACCGACAGCCGGCTGGGTTTCCGGGCGGCGGTCGACGACCCGAACTACGAACAGAATGACGAGAACGGTGTCCGTGAGGTCTACGGCCTGGACGACGAGGACGCACTGAACCAGCCGATGGGATCGGTATCGACCCCGGCGGGCCGTTGCCTGGCCTTCCCGAACATCCTGCAGCACCGCGTCAGCCCGTTTCGTCTCGCGGACCCCACCCGGGCGGGGTACCGCAAGATCCTTGCCTTCTTCCTGGTCGACCCGTCGGTGACGATCGTCTCGACATCCGATGTGCCGCCGCAACAGCCGTGGTCCGCCACCTCGACCATGACGCTGGAACAGGCCAGGAGCTACCGCGAACAGCTGATGAAGGAACGCAAGTTCTTCGTCGACGAGCACAACGAGCAGCTCTACGAGCGGGAGTTCTCCCTGTGTGAGCACTGAACCGTCGCCTTGTCTGCCGGCTCCGACGAAACCTCGCCGGCAGCGGTGGCACAGGTGCGCGGGACCGGGGCGCGAGCGCTGTCCAACGCCCCGGCTCTGTCACCGGGTGCGCCGCCGATGGTCAGTCACGGGCTCCCCGACTGCCGGCCAGCGTCGCCCGGATCCTCTCGCACACGACGTCGAGAAAGGCAGCGTCGGCGGGCGCCGAGTACGACATCGTCGGATCCGGGTAGATGACGACGTCCACTCGTTCCGCGGCGGAGGAGATCACGGACAGCCCGGACGACCTGCGCGCAACGTTGACCTTCACCGTGGTCGGTTCGACTCGGGCGCCAGGACTGGGAAAGCTCTGCCTCCGCACCGGCTGGCCGAGCCCGACTTTCCACAGCGAGACCGCGTCGTGGTCGACGCTGAGGACGAAGCCAGCCAGGCTCCGCATGCCCAGCGTCGGACGGCACAGGAAGGCGAGGCCGTTCTGACGCAGCGCTGCCAGGGCCCTGCGCTGGTTGCGGACCGCGAGCCGCCCGTAGATCACCAGCGCGAGCAACAGCAGAAGCGCCAGGGCCAGCGCCACACCCAGGATCAGGAAGACGTACATCGACCGACCGTAACTCGCGGCCGCCGTGTCGGCTCAGCGACGAGTGTCAGGAGTCGTCACCGCCGGCAGGGGTGCGCTCGGCCTGGCTGCGCAGGACGCAGAACTCGTTACCCTCCGGATCGGCAAGCGTGACCCACCCTGAGCCCGCACCGTAGATACCCCGGTGGTCGGCGATCTCCCGAGCACCGTGCCTCTTGAGGTGTTCGACCTCGTCGGCCTGGCTCCGCTCGTCGGGTCGGATGTCGAAGTGGATCCGGTTCTTCACCTGCTTGGCCTCGGGGACCTCGATGAAGAGCAGGTGGTGGCCGGTCTCGGGGGAGAAGATCATGCACTCCTCGTGGCCCGGTTCGTTGGGGTCGTCGGCGATGTCGACGTACCCGAGCACGGGCTTCCACCACTCGGAGAGTTCATAGGCGTTCGTGCAGTCCACGCTGGTGTGGGCGATGTAGGCGGGCATCCCGTCAGACTCCATGAACGCCGTCACGACGGCAACGACTTTCTCCCTGCGGCCGGCCCTCCTCAAGATCGTGGGCGGAGGCCTGCCGCGGGCAGTGCGCGTGCGGCTTACCAGGGAAGCGGTTGCTGCGTCAGGTCGGTGTCAGCTGTCACGGCGGTTCCAGTCGGACCGTCGGCGGGCAGCGTGGCCATCCGGATCGGCAGCTTCGCGCCCTGGACCGGGGGCGTCCACATCCGGCACTCACGAAGGGCATCGCCGACTGCGCACACCTGCCCGCGCACGTGGCGGCGCGCCGGGTTGTCCGGTGCGCCGCCACAGGCTGATGCTCGATCACCTGGCGTGCGGGGGTTCCACCTCCCCGCGCCAACCGCCGGTGGCGGTGCCGCGGTGTTCGACGAACGTCTTGAACCGCTCCATGTCGCTCTCGGCCTGTCGCTTCAACAGACCCGACACGTCGGCGACCTTCTCCGCGAGCCCAGTCGGATCGGTCTCGGTCTGCAGCGTGACCCGGGTGTGCTCACCGTCGAGCCGGTGGAAGGTGACCACTCCCGCATGCCGGGGACCGGCCACCGACTCCCAGGCGATCCTTTCGTCGGGATGCTGTTCGGTGATCCGCGCGTCGAACTCCCGGGTGGCCCCGGCAATCTTGACCTTCCAGTGGGTCATCTCATCGGTGGTCTGCCGGACCTCGGCGACGCCCTCCATGAACCGGGGAAACTCCTCGAACTGGGTCCACTGGTTGTAGGCGGTCGGTACATCCACCGCCACATCGACCGTTTCCATGATCGCGCTCATCGTGCATGACCTCCTTGTCGACACCCTCGTTGCACGGCCCCAACTCGGCGGCCGCCCGTGGCGTCGACGTCGTGTCACCGGTACACCTCAGCGCCTACCCGACCTCGCCCGGGCTCACACATCCCATGCCAGGACGGGCGCACTGGCGTCTGCCGCGCCTATCGGCGGGTCGGTCGTCGCCGCTACGGCACTCCATCGGAGACGCGCTCAGAGTGCGGCCTGGCCCTTGATCCTCAGAAATGGTGCGGGATGAGGGCGGTGTACTGCCGGCGCGGTACAAGTTCAAGGACGTGTTCCGCGACTGACGATCCGGTAGGCGAATCGGCCCCACCCGTTCAGGGGGGGGCCGATCTGTTGTGTGTAGGCG
>JBAUUM010000193.1:0-11523 GCA_049582705.1 Actinocatenispora sp. | reverse complement strand
CGGTGCGCGGCGCCGCGGTGCCCGGTGTCGCCGGCGCGGTACCGCGAAGGCCGCCACACCGAGGGCGACCGCCAGTACGGCGGTGCCGACCAGATGTCCGGGCTCGGCGTGGAACTTCGGGGCGACGACCAGTTCGTGCAGGAAGAACGCCGCCCCGGCGAGGTAGAGCAGCACGATGACGGCGGCCCCGACACGGCCCAGCCACGGCTGGTCGGCCAGCCGCGGGACGCACGCCTCGACCACCGCGATCGGCGCGGCGAAGCTCCAGATCACGTGGCCACCGACGAAGACCAGCAGCTGGCTCCCGTCGACGTCCGCGACCGGTATCCGGGTGGACAGGGCCTGCCAGTACGGCCCGTCGTGGAACGCGCCGTGGTTGAACAGCGTCTGGTCGATCAGTCCCGCCTGGACCAGTCCGAACGCCGCGGCCAGCAGCAAGATCGTCGGCCATCCGCGACCGGCCCGTCGGGTGACCTCACGGATCAGGACCGCCACCGTGCCGTACAGCGGGGCGGTCAGCAGGAGCCCGAGCAGCAGGGCCACCGGGTTGACGACGGGTCCCTGGTAGCCGATGAGGAACTCGGCGCAGAACGGGGAGAGGAGCAGCAGCCCGGCCACCGGCAGCAGGCGGCGCGGCAGCGAACGGCCGTGGCCCACGACGGACGCGGTGGGTTCCTCGGTCATGCCGCCATATTAACAGAGCGCATGCTCTATTATTAGACGCGTGCGTACCGTCAACCCCGCAGAGCACGCCCGCAAGCGGGCCAGCATCGTGCACGCCGCGGCGGTGGAGTTCGCCGCGCACGGCGTCGACGGCACCTCCACGGCCGCCATCTGCCGCCGCGCGGGGATCGGCTCGGGCACGCTGTTCCACTACTTCGCCACCAAGCGCGACGTCTTCCACGCCGTGTTCGGCGACGACCTGCCGCGCAACGCGGACGTCTGCCGACGTGCGCTGGCCGCCGAGGCGCCCGACGCGGGTCTCGACCTGCTGCTCGACCATCTGCTCGGTGACCTGGCCGACCCGCTGGCGCCCGGGCTCGCGGCGGCGGCGGTGTTCCAGGCCAACCGGGACGCGGCCTTCGCCGAGATGCTCGCCACCGACGACGAACGCACCCGTGCCACCCTCACCACGCTGCTGGAACGGATGGCCGGCGGCGGTCGACGGCTCGCCTTCCCACCCGACCGGGTCGCCCGGTGGATCCAGTCGCTGCTTGACGCCAGCTACCTGTCCGCGGACGAACCCGGGCACGACGTGCGGACCCGCATCGCCGAACTGCGTCGCATCGTCGCCTGGCTGGCGGGCGGCGACCCGGCCTGACCGGACGGCCGCGCCGAACCGACCGCCCGCTTCCCCCGGGGGTGGCGTCCCGCGTCGTCGTCGCATGCTGTGGTGTCGGCCGGTGGCGGGTCAGAGCAGTGCGCGGATTGCCTCCGCCGACAGCGCGGACTTGCCGACCATGCCCACCGCGGCGCTCGACTCGATGAGTTCGCGGTAGTCCTCCTCGGCGTGGCTGGAGATCATGATGACGCGCACCATGTCGGTCATCGGGCCCGGGTCCTCGTACCGTTGGTCGAGGAGGCGGGCAAGGTCGAAGCCGCTCTCCCCGTCGAGTTCGATGTCCACCAGGACGACGTCGGGTTGGAGCTGCGCGATGCGGGTCAGCGCCTCGCGACCGTCGAACGCGGTGCCGACGACGCAGATGCCCTGGCGTTCCAGCAGCCTGCGAGCGGCCCGCTGGAACTGGGCGTTGTCGTCGACGATGAGGCACCGCGTGTTCATGTACTCCATGATCGGCGCGGCACGGTGTTCAGCGCATCACCGGTAGCCTCAACTCTCCCGGCCGGGGAATGGAGGCTGGCAGGTACCGGCTTTCCGGGTCAAATGCACGCGGTGACGAACCCTTTCGGGGTACCCCGGTCAGTGACCAGTGGAGCGTTTCGGACCGCGCCCCGATTTCCGTTCCCGGTCGGCCGGGCCGCCACGGAAAGCGAAGCTCCGCGCCGGGAACGGTCGTCGCGTCGATGTCACTGTTCGTAACTGTCGTCTCGGTGCGCTCCGGGGGTGCGACGACCGGTCGCCCGAGCCGCACGGCACCCGTACGGAGCGGCCCAGAGCTGTGCAACAGGTCACCCGGTGAGCGTGACCGGCGGTCTACTCGTGCTTCCGGCTCACCGTGTGCTGGCCGCTCATCGCGATCGCGGGCACTCCGTCCTCCGCCACCCACTCGCCGCACTCGCCGCCGTCCTCGCTGACGTCCAGCTCCAGTGCGGTGCCGTCCATCCGTAGCGCGGGGTGGTAGTACTCGGCGACCTGCCGGGCCTCGCCCTGGACGTAGTGGCCGATCAGTGCGCGCCGGAAGCGGTCGATGGTGGTGTTCGGCATGCTGCCGTGCACCAGCGAGCCGTGGAAGAACAGGACGTCGCCGGCGTCCATGCCGACCGGCGTGACAGGCTGCGCGTCCGGCACCGGAACGGTCACGTCGGTGAAGCTGACCGTGGTGTCGGCCCTGGTGGTGCACAGGATCGGCCACCGGTGGCTGCCGGGCGCGACCAGCATGCAGCCGTTGGCCTCGTCCGTCGGGTCCAGCGCCATCCAGGCGGCCAGGCAGGTGCCCGGTTCGGCGCGCAGATAGAAGTTGTCCTGGTGCAGCGCCTGCCCCCGGGAGCCGGGCGGCTTGAAGTACAGCATCGTCTGCACCGCGTACGGATCGGCACCGCAGAGTGCGGCGAGCCGGTCGCGCAGACGCCCGTCCAGCAACCAGCGCAGCGAGGTGTCGTCCCACCGGTGCATCTGCGCCATCCGGGGGTAGCGGCGCAGCGGGTCCCGACCGCCCGGCCGTACGCCGACCATGTCGTGCGCGTAGGAACCGCGCGACCGCAACGTCATGTAGTGCTCGCGGAGGTAGGTCACCTCGTCGGCGTCGAACAGCCCACGCGCCACCACGTACCCGTCCCGGTCGAACTGGTCGGTGAAGGAATCGCTCATGTCCCCAGCATCGCGGTCCCGGTGCGTGCCGTGTCAAGGCGTCGGTGACCGCCACCGGCGGTGCGGCCCACCCAGCCGCCCGTACTCCGGGGTCACCCGTGATGTGCGGGTCTGCCGGCGACATGGCCAGACCAGCACCGCCGCCCACGTGGAGAAGTCTCGACAACTACTTCAATGAGAAACTTGACGGTGGAAGTGCGGCACACAGGAAGGACCCGGCCCACGTGACCCAGGACGAGATCATCGACTTCGTCGCCGCCCTGCCCGGCGTCGCCACCGTCACGGCCGGCGCGGCCAACGGCGCGCCGGAGCTGGCGTGGGGCGACACGTTCTTCTACTACGACCCGGACGACCTGCCGGCCGACCGACGGATTCCCTTCGCGACCATCGTCACCAAGGACTACGCCGGCTTCGACACCGCCTCGGACCTGAACCGTCCGGGCGTGTTCCGGGTGAACATCGCCGTGGGCCGGGCCAGGTTCGAGGAGCTGACCGGACACCCACCCGCCACGCACGCCGACCATGCGGACACCGTCGACCACACGGCCGCCGACCGTGTGCTTCCGCACCCCGTGTACGCGGCCCAGGCGTGGGTCTCGGTCGTCGATCCGGGCGCCGCAACCGATCGGCAGGTCCGTTCCCTCCTCGACGAGGCGCACGCCCGGGCCGTCGACCGGCACCGACCGCACCGCTGACGGTGCCGGCCGACACGCGAGGTCCGATGAGTACCGAACAGCAGGATCACCAGGCCGGGCGGGAAGGTTCCGCCACCGCGGGCCTCGCGCGGCTGTCGGCGATGGTCGAGGAGGTCTCCACCGGCTACGCCCACCAGTTCGGCATCGCGACGACGCGTGGTTCGTGCTGAAGTTGCAGGAGGAGGTCGGTGAGCTGACCCAGGCGTTCCTCGCGATGTCCGGCCGCTCCCGGGACCGCGGCAGGTCCGGCGAACAGCTACGTGCGCAGTTCGCCGCGGAGGCCGCGGACGTCCTCTGCCACGGGCTCGACCACCGGCTCGGCCAGCACACGTCGGGGTCCCGACAGGCGCAGCAACCGGAACAGGGCCGCCGCCACCATGGTGGTGAGCACGACGACGAGGATCAGCACGCTGAACGCGCCCGAGTTGATGGCCACGACTCTGCCCAGGTAGTCCCGGTTGACCCGCATCCCGACCCGGAAGCTGGGGAACGCCGCCGAGGCAGCCTTGGCGGCCCGGGGCCCTCCGCGTCGCCGCGTGGCGGCGTGGTCAGAAGACCCGGGGCAGCGCGCGGCCGACGTGCACGAACCTGGCCCTGCCGATGCTGTCCTCGCTGAGGAAGCACACCGAGAAGTGGCCGCCGTCGCGTTCCTCGACGTCCACGAACGTGTCGTCGGAGTGCCGTACGAGCCGGTGCCGTTCGGGCCGCATCAACGCGACCATTTCGGCGAGCGGCGTCACGGTGAGCAGCAGGCGACCGTCGTCGTCGGCCTCGACGTCGATGCGCACGGACCGGATCTCGTACCGGCCGACGTAGCGGCGCGGATCGGTGACCGGCGCGGGCGTCGCCGGCGGGGTGATGGAGTCGGGCACCCGGACCCCGGAGAGTTCGCCGAGCACGTGACCGAGAACCGTCCGGGCCAACGGCCCGGCCGCGCCACCGTTGGCCAGGACGACGACACCGACGCCGGCCTCGGGCACGACGCGCAGGCACGCGGACTGCCCGATGGTGCCGCCGTCGTGGCCGATCACGGTGCCGCCGGCCCAGTCGAGGAGCATCCAGCCCAGGCCCCAGAAGCGTGGCCGGGCCTCCAGGCGGGGCACGCGCACCTGCTCGTCGCGCATCGCCGCCGCGCTGTGCGCCGACAGGACCCTGGCGCCGTCGGCGGCGACGCCACCGGCCAGGTGCATCCGGACGAACCCGAGCACGTCGCGCGCGGACATCGCCAGCATCGCGCCGGCAGGAGCGTTGGAGTGCGCGATCGCCCAGGTCGAGGTCGGTTCGAGCGGGGAATCGGGGTCGGAGCGGACATGCCCGACCGCGGCCCGGAAGAGGATCGCCTCGTCGGCCGTGGTGGCGATGTGCCGAAGACCGAGCGGACCGGCCAGGTGCTCGCGCAGAGCGGTGTGGAAGGAGGCGCCGCGCAGAACCTCGACGAGGCGTCCGAGCACGACGAAGCCCGCGTTGTTGTACGAGTGGAGCTCACCGGGTCGGGAGAGCTGAGCCACCGTCGGAAGCACGTCCTCGACGTAGCGGCGTACCGCGTCGTCGTCCCGCGTGGTCTCGGCGAAGACGTCGCCGTCGAAACCCGCGGTGTGACACAGCAACTGCCGGGCGGTGACGGTCGCGCTGGCCACCTCGTCCACGACCCGGAAGCCCGGCAGGTAACGGCGCACCGGCGCGTCGAGATCGAGCCTGCCCTCATCGACCAGTTGGAGCACCAGCGTCGCGGTCAGCAGCTTGGTGACCGAACCAATCTGGAACACCGAATCCGTGGTCGCCTCGACGCCGGTGGTCAGGCTCAGTACTCCCGCGGCCGCGTCCACCACGGTGTCATCGGCGAGGACGGCGACCTGTACGCCGGGTACCTCGTACTCGGCCGCAAGGCTGGCCAGGTTGTCGTCCAGCCACGTCACGACCGCGCCCCGTCGCCCCACCCGGTACCTCCCGTCGACGCCAATCCGCCTTCCGCCACTCTGCCAGCAGCCTGAGTCCGGGGCACCGGCCGGCGTCGGGGCATAGGGATCAGGCGACGCCGAACGACAGGGTCGTGCGGGAGCGGAAGACCTCGCCGGGACGTAGCACCGTCGACGGGTAGTCCGGCTGGTTCGGCGAGTCCGGGAAGTGCTGGGTCTCCAGGACCAGCGTGTCGCCCTGCCGGTAGGTGTTGCCGCCGACGCCGGTGATGGCGCCGTCGAGGAAGTTGCCGGAGTAGAACTGCAGGCCCGGCTGGTCCGTGGCGATGCCCAGTTGCCGTCCGCTGGTCGGTTCGTACACGGTGGCGACGCGGCGCAGGCCGTTGCCGTTCAGGACGAAGTTGTGGTCGTAGCCGCGCGCGTGCCGGATCTGTTCGGTGCCGGTGCGCACCCGGGCGCCGACCGGGGTGGGCGTGCGGAAGTCGAACGGCGTGCCGGTCACCGACTCCGGCGGTCCGAGCGGGATGGACCCGGCGTCGATCGGCAGATACCGATCGGCGTCGATCCACAGCAGGTGGTCGAGGGCCGTGCCGCCGCCCTCCCCGCCGAGGTTCCAGTACGTGTGGTTGCTGAGGTTGACCACGGTGGGCCGGTCGGTGTCGGCGCGGTAGTCGACGGTCAGTGCACCCCGGCCGTCGAGGGTGTAGGTGACCGCCACCGACAGGGCGCCCGGGAAACCCATCTCGCCGTCCGGGCTGAGCAGCGTGAACCGCACCCCTGCCGTGCCGTCGCCGGACACCTCGGTGGCGTCCCACACCCGCCGGTCGAAGCCGTCGGTGCCGCCGTGCAGCGCGTGGTCCCCGTCGTTGACCGGGATCTGGTACGTCGTGGCGTCCAGCGTGAAGCGGCCGTGCCGGATCCGGTTGGCGAACCGTCCCACGGTCGAACCGAAGTACGGGCTCAGCTCGCGGTACCCGTCGAGCGTGGCCAACCCGAGCGCCACGTTGGCGCGCCTGCCGTCCCGGTCCGGCGTCCGTACCGCGTGCACGGTGGCGCCGTAGTCGAGCAGCTCGACCTGAACGCCGCGGTCGGATCCGAGGACGTACCGGCGCACGGCGGTGCCGTCGGGCATGGTGCCGAACGGCTCGGACCGCACGGACAACTCGTCGCCCGGTGTCCCGACCTTCCGTGGCTCGGTGTCGTCTGTCATCGCGTCCCATCGCTCGACGGCCGGTGCGTCCCGGCCGCGGTGGCCCGCGGGACATTCTCGCCGCTCCACGGGTACGTCGCCACCGGGACGGGGCGGGTGTCCCGAGGCCCGTCGTCGCCGTCGTGGCAGGGTGCGCGCTCCAGCCATACTGTCTGCAGAGTCGGGTGCGACACGTGGAGGTTTCTGTGGCGGTCCGCAATCTCCACGTCCGGCGTCTGCCGCGCGTCCCCGGTGACCTGATCGATTCGTTGGCCAGCGACGCGGACCGGCTGTGGCCACGCGATTCCTGGCCGGCGCTGCGGCTGGACCGACCGCTGGGAGTCGGTGCGAGTGGCGGGCACGGGCCCATCCGCTACCGGGTCGTCGCCTACCAGCCGGGTCGGTGGATCCGGTTCCGTTTCACGGCGCCCCGCGGATTCGACGGGTTCCACGAGTTCACCACGCACGAGTCGGGTGACGGCGCAGAACTGCACCACCTGTTGTGCATGCGGGTGCGCGGTGCCGCCCGCATCCTGTGGCCCGTCGTGTGGCGCCCGCTGCACGACGCGCTGATCGAGGACGGCCTCGACCGGGCCGCGGGGCACGTCACCGGTTCGGTCCGCACGCCGGCCCGCTGGTCCTGGTACGTGCGTCTACTGCGGTCCGGCGCGGCTCGGCTCACGCCGGGCTCGGGCACGTAGCGGCCCGGTGGCGACGCCGCCGGCCCGATCGTCCGCGTCGGGCCGGCACCGCCCGCGTCCTGTCGGCATCTGGTCCGATCCGACCCTGTTGCGTCGAGTGCCCCCGCCTTTACGAATGTGTCGGTAATGGGTAGGGTCCGATGGCATTGCCGAGGGGACGTGGCTGTGACGGATCGCGACCCGAGGACGCTTCGACTGTTCCCGGTGCCAAGCGCCTTTCCCGGTCGCCGCGTAGGGTTCGGCCCGCCGTCGGCTGGAAGGGCCTGACAGAAGGCGACTGAGCGATGACGACGCCGACCCCGGCCGTGCCGTACCGCTACGAGCCGATGCGTGGACTGGCCCTGTGGGACGCGGCGGAGAAGGCCGCGGCGATGGAAGTCCTGGAGAGTCGTTCGCTGTTCCGGTACTACGGACCCGCGCTGCTGTCCCGGGTCGACGGATTCGAACGGTCCTTCGCGGACCGCGTCGGTGTCCCGCACGTGACCGGTGTGTCGTCCGGTACGGCCGCGCTGACCTGCGCACTCGTCGGGATGGGTATTCCGCCGGGCGCCGAGGTCATCGTCCCGTCGGCCACCTTCATCGGCTGCGTGAACGCGATCGTCGCGGCCCGGGGAGTCCCGGTCTTCGCCGACATCGACGACACACTGACCCTGGATCCGGTGCACTGGGAGGACCTGGTCACCGAGCGGACCTTCGCGGTGATGCCGGTGCACCTCAACAACGCGGCGGCCGACATGGCGCCCATCCTGGAGGTCGCCCGGCGGCGCGGGGTACGTGTCCTGGAGGACGCCGCCCAGGCGTGCGGGGTGCGCTACCGCGACCGGCGCTGCGGATCCCTCGGGGACGCCGGCGCGTTCAGCTTCCAACTGGAGAAGAACATCACCGCCGGCGAGGGCGGCGCGGTCAGCACCGCGGACCCGGAGATCCACGACCGGGTGGTGCGCTACCAGGACCAGGGCGGCCAGTTCGTCACCTCGCACGGCGCCGGTCGGGGCGGCGACGCGGCCCCGGTGTTCCTGGGCGCGAACCTGCGGATGACCGAGGTCGCCGGCGCGATCCTCGGCGCGCAGCTGGCGAAGCTGGACGCGATGCTCGAGCACCTGCGTGGGGTCGCCCGCGGCGTCCGCGACCAGCTCTCCGACCTGGACATCGAGTGGCGGCGGCTGCCCGACGAGGCCGGTTCCGGCGGCGACCTGACCCTGCTGACGGCCAACCGGCTGGCCGCGCGCACCATGAACGCCGCTCTCGCCGCGCAGGGCGTACCGTCCGGGACCCTTTATCAGGGGCAGCTCGTCCAGCAGAATCCCGCCGTGCGGGCCGGGCGTACCGCGTGGGGCGTCGAGTGGACGCCACCCGGGCGGCTGCGGGCCAGCGAGGCGCTGCTCGGCCGGTCCGTCACGATCGGTCTCGGCGCCCGGATGACCGACGCGGACGTGGAGCACGTCGCCGGGGCCGTCCGCAAGGCCGTACTGTCCGGACCCGCCGCGGACACGCATGTCTGAGCCGCCCCGCGCCGTCGTGTTCGATCTCGACGGAGTGCTGATCGACAGCATCACCGTCATGCGCACCGCGTTCCAGCGCGCCTACCGCAGCACCGTGGGCGACGGGGACGCGCCGTTCGAGGAGTACCTGACACACCTGGGCCGGCACATGCCCGACACGCTCGCGATCATGGGCCTGCCCGCCGGGATGTACGAGTCGTTCGTGGTCGAGAGCCGCAAGCTGGTCAACCGGATCGAGCCGTGCGCCGGCGCGTCCGCCCTGTTGCGCCGGCTGCGCGCCGCGGGCGTGCCGACCGCCGTGGCCACGGGCAAGACCCACGACCGCGCGGTCGAGGCGCTGGCCGCCACCGGTCTGCTGGACCTGGTGGACGCGGTGGTGGGCAGCGACGAGGTCGCGCACGGCAAGCCGGCACCGGACATCGTCCGGCTCGCGCTGCGCCGGATCGGGGCCGATCCCGCCGAGACGGTGATGGTGGGCGACTCGCTGCTCGACCTCCGGGCCGGTCGGGCCGCCAGGACGCGGGTCGTCGCGGCGCTGTGGGGGCAGGGCGAGGAGTCGGAACTGCTCGCCTTCGACCCCGACCTCGCCGCTGCCGGCTGCGCCGAGCTCGAGTCCCTGCTCTTTCCCGCCACGGCCCATGGATCGAGGTGACCGCAGATGCCCGACATCCTGCTGCTCAACGGACCGAACCTCGGCTCGCTCGGCACCCGCGAGCCCGCCGTCTACGGCACGACGACGCTTCCGGAGATCGAACGCAGGGTCGCCGACCGGCTCGCGGTCGCCTCGTACGGCCTGCGCGCCGAGCAGCACGACTGCGAGGGCGCGCTGATCGGTGCGCTGCGGGAGAACGCCGACGCCGCCGGGGCGATCGTGAACCCGGGCGCGCTGATGATCGCCGGCTGGAGCCTGCGCGACGCCCTCGCGGACTTCCCGGCACCGTGGGCGGAGGTGCACATCTCGAACGTCTGGGCCCGGGAGAGCTTCCGGCACAACTCCGTCCTGTCACCGCTCGCGGTCGGCGTCATCGCCGGGTTCGGCGTGTACGGCTACGAACTGGCCGCCGACGCACTGGTCCAGCACCTCGCGGCGGCGGCGTCGGTCGATGACCGCCGCTCCTGACAGCCTGTGGGAACGCTTCGCCGTCGGCCGGCCCGGCGCCGCCCCGGTACTCGGTGAACTCGGCCACGACGAGGCGCTGGCCGCGGTCGACGAGGTGGCCGGGCACCTGGTCGACGCCGGAGTACGCGCCGGCGAGAGCGTGGGCCTGCTAGGCCCGAACGATGCGCGATGGGTCGTCCGGCTCCTCGCGCTGATCCGGGTCGGCGCACGCCCGCTGCTGCTGCCGTCCGACGCCCCGCCGCCGGAGGTCGGCCGGTTGCTGCGGGCGGCGGGCGCCGGACGCCATCTCGACGGCGGGGACGGCGTACCGCTCGGCGTGCCGGCCGCGTCGACGGGGCCGCCGGGCGTGCTGCTGCTCGCGACGTCCGGTTCGACCGGCGCGCCGAAGATCGTGGCACGTACCCAGCTCTCGCTGCTCGACGAGGGCCGGCGGTACGCCCGGGCGGGGCTGGTGCGCCCCGACGACCGGGTGCTGCTGCCGCTGCCGCTGAGCCACGCGTACGCCCTGGGCTGGCTCGCCGGGGCGGTGCTGGTCGGTGCGCAGGTGCTGCCGGCGAGCCCGAACGCGTTGAACACCGTGCAGCGACACGTCGAGCAGGGCGCCACGGTACTGGTGTCGGTGCCGGGCCTGGCCCGGGTACTGGTCCGGCGCCGGTCGTTCGCCGACGCGCCGATGCCGGCCCTGCGGCTGGTCATGTGCGGCGCGGGCTTCGTCGACCGGGAACTGGACGCCCGGTGGTCGGAGCGGACCGGGGTCGGCGTGAGCCGCAACTACGGTTCCAGCGAGACCGGGGCCGTACTGTGGGCGCCGCCCGGTGGCCCCGCGGGGTGCGTCGGGCGGCCGATGCCGGGGGTCGACGTGCGGCTGGCCACGCCCGACGGCGGCACCCTGACCGGCGCCGGCCAGGGTGAGGTGACGGTCGTGCTGGAGGACGGCCGCACGCACCGGATGGGCGATCTCGCCGAGCGCGACGACGCCGGTGATGTCACGATCCTCGGCCGGTCCCGTACCGGGGTGGTACGCCGGGGCGCGCGCTGGGTCTCCACCCTCGAGGTCGAGTCGGTGCTCCGGTCGACTCCGGGCGTCGCCGACGTGGCGGTGGTCGCCACCGGCACCCCCGACAGCGACGACCAGGGCCTGACCGCGCACTACGTGCCGGCGGGGCGGGGTCCGGAGGCGCTGGCCGACCTGGTGGCCTTCGCTCGGAGTTCGTTGGCGGCGTACAAGGTGCCGGAGGCGTTCCGGCCGTGTTACCGGCTGCGCCGCACCGGGGTGGGGAAACTGGCGGCGGCCCCGGTGTACCGGCCCGCGGGGCGCGGCAGCGGCGCGGAGCGGGCCGCACTGGCCGCGGCGGTCGTGGGCCTGGGTCTGTGGCCGACGCTGACCCACGGTGCCACCGCGGCCCAGCTC
>JBAUUM010000192.1:0-3611 GCA_049582705.1 Actinocatenispora sp. | reverse complement strand
GGCCGAACTGGCCCGCGCGCTGGGCGCCGAACCGGTCCGTACCGACCGCGCCGGGCTCCCGGCCACCGTGCAGAACTGCGCCGACGCGGTGATCGAGTGTTCGGGCGACCCGGCGGCCCCCCAGACCGCGCTGCGGATGGCCGCCCCGGGCGGCCGGGTCTGCCTCTACAGCGTCTACCCCGGCCCGTCCCAGGTCGACCTCAACCAGGTCGCCGAGTTCAAGGAACTCACCCTGGTGGGCGGCCACCTCGCCCCGGGCTGTTTCCCGGAGGCGGTCGGGCTGCTGTCCACGGTGCCGGCCGACCTGGTGGTCACCGCGGTACGACCACTGTCCGACTATTCCGCCGCACTCGACGAGCCGACCGGGCCGCGGGTCAAGGAGGTACTGGTGCCATGACCGCGACTCTCGACACGACCGCCACCGAACTGATCGACTGCGGCCGGGCGGCGGTGCGCGCCGGCCTGGTCCGCGGCTCCGGCGGCAACCTGTCCGCCCGCGTCGCCGGCACCGACACCGCCTGGGTCACCGCGTCCGGCACCTGGCTGGACGAGCTGACGCCCGACGGACTGTCCCTGGTCGACCTCGCGACCGGCGCCGTGGTCGCCGGAAACCCGCGGCCCACCAGCGAACTGGCCCTGCACCTCGCCACCTACCGGGCGCGGCCCGACGCGACCGTCCTGATCCACCTGCACCCGCAGATCTCCGTACTGCTCGACGCGCTCGGTGAACGGATCCGCCTAGTCACCATCGACCACGCGTACTACCTGCGGGAGGTCCGCTCCACGCCGTTCCGGCAGAGCGGCACGCAGGAACTGGCCGACATCGGCGCGGACGCGATGCGCGACGGCTGCAACTGCGTCATGCTCGGCCACCACGGCTGCTCGGTGATCGCCGACAGCATGGAACTGGCGCTCAAGCGCGCGCTGAACCTGGAGGAGGCGGCCACCGCCACCTACCGGGCGCTGACGCTCGGGCGTCCGGTGCCCGAGTGCCCGCCCGAGTACCTGGAACGGATCCGGGCCGCCGAGGCCCGGGCGGCCGGGACCTCGGAGCCCGCGGGGACGGCATGACGGGCCTCGCCGAGCAGGTACTCGGCATCGACGTCGGCGGCTCCGCGGTCAAGGTGTGGGACGCCGGCCCGGAGGGCGTACGGACCCGCAGCGCGGCGCTGCCCGTGCTGCGGCCCGGACCACACCGGGTCGAGTTCGACCCGGAGGACTGGTGGCGCCGGATCGCGGCCGAACTGCGCGCCCACGTCGCCGACGCCCCGCCCGGCCGGTACGCGGGTCTGGTGGTCAGCTCGATGCGCCAGGCGTTCGTCCTGGTCGGCGACGACGGCGAGATCGGCGCGGGCGTACTCAACAGCGACCGCCGCGGCGCCGGTGCACTGGACCGGTTGCGCGAGGTGCCCGCCGTGTACGAGGTGACCCGGCACTGGCTCGCCCCCGAACTGACCCTGCCCAAGCTGCTCGCGATCGCCGCCCGGGAGCCGGACCGGTGGGCCCGCACCCGCCGGATGCTGTTCGTGCACGACTGGCTGGTGTGGCGGCTGACCGGGGAACAGGTCACCGAGGTGTCGTACGCCTGCGCCGGCCAGCTCGCCGACGTCGCCCGGCGCGGCTGGGCCACCGACCTGCTGACCGGCCTCGGCCTCGACACCGCCAGGCTGGCCCCGCTGGTCGAACCCGGCACACCGGTGGGCACGGTGCGCGCCGACGACCTCGGCGTACCGGTCGGGCTGCCGGTTCACGCGGGGTGCGGCGACACGCAACTCGCGGCCGCGGGCGCGGGCGGGCTGCGCGACGGGGTGGTCACCGTGGTCGCGGGGTCCAGTACCCCGGTCCAGGCCGCCACCCGGGAACCGGCCCTGGACGCGGGGCAGCGCCCATGGGTGTCGACCCACGCCCGCGCCGACCTGTGGGCCGCGGAGACCAACGCCGGCTACCCCGGCATGATGGCCGGCTGGCTGCGCGGTGTGGTCGGCGAGGTGCGGCGGTCCGGTCGCCCCGGCGCCGGCGGACTGACCGCGGTGACCGCCACCCCGCACTGGACGGAGCACCACTGGGCCGTCAAGGCCCCGGTGACGATGCTGGGACTCTCCCCCGCCATCACCCCGGGGGATCTGGCGCAGGCGATGGACGAGGCGCACGCTTATGCCGTGCGCGCCAACATCACCGACCTGCACGAGGCGCTCGGTCGCGGGTCGACCGAGGTCGTCGTCACCGGAGGCGGTGCGCGGAGCCTGGCCCCGCTGCTGGCCGACGTGCTCGGCCGGCCGGTCGACGTCTGCCCCGACGCGGACGGTACCGCGACCGCCGGGCGGGCGCTGGTGTCCGGCGAGCCGCCGGCCGTGCCGGCGCTCCGACCGGTCGCGCCGAGCCTCGGGCCGGAGCCCTACCAGACCGCCTACCAACGCTATCTGGACGCGCACGACGCGCTCCGCACACACCTGCCCGAGGAGGACCAGTGACCGCACCGATCGCCTTCGTCACCGCCGAGTGGCCCGAGTCGGGACACCGTGCGCTGCGCGAACTGGGCTACGAGGTCCGGGCCGGCGGCTGGGGCGTCACCGGCCGCGCCCTGGACACCGCCGAGCTTGTCGCCGCCGCGGCCGGCGCCGCCGTACTGATCGTGGAGGTGGAACGGGTCGACGACGAGGTCCTCGACGGCCTGCCCGACGTCCAGGTGGTCTGCACGGCCCGCGGTACACCGTCCAATGTGGACATCGAGGCGTGCACCCGGCGACGCATCGCGCTGCTGAACACCCCCGCGCGCAACGCCGACTCGGTCGCCGACTTCACCATGGGTCTGATCCTGTCCTGCGCGCGGGGCATCTCCGCCGGCGAACGACACCTGCGCGACAGCGGCTGGCTGGTCGGCGACCAGGTGCCGTACCTGCACTTCCGTGGGCCGGAACTGTACGGACGCACGCTGGGCCTGGTCGGCTTCGGCGAGGTGGGCAAGCGGGTCGCGACCCGCGCCGAGCGGGGCTTCGGCATGCGCGTCGTGCACCACGACCCGTACCAGACGGGCGGCGTCGACCTGCCCACGCTGCTGCGCACCTCCGACGTGGTGAGCCTGCACTGCGCCAGGTCCGAGCAGACCCGTCACCTGATCGACGGGGCCGCCCTCAGCCTGATGAAGCCCACCTCGATCCTGGTCAACACGGCCGGTGGGGACATGGTCGACCCGGTGGCGCTGGTCGCCGCGCTGACCGGGAACCGGCTCGCCGGTGCCGCGCTGGACGTGTACCCGGAGGAGCCGCTGCCGGCCGACAGCGCCCTGCTCGGCACCGAGCGGCTGATCCTCACGCCGCATCTGGCCGGCGCCGCGCAGGACGTGGCCGAACACCACACCGAGATGATCTGCGACGACCTGGCGCTGCTGGCGACCGGGGACCAGCCGATGCACTGCGTGAACGCCGAGGGCGTGCTGCCGATCGTGCCGCCCGGCGACTTCGCGGTCATGCGGGGCACCCAGGACTTCATCGAGGGCATGGCCAGCTCCGAGCTGGCACCGGTCGCGCAGTAGCCGACCGGGGGCGGCGGTCCGGCCGCCCCCGTGACCCGGCACCGGTCCGGTCGGCCGGCTCAGCCGACTGCCGGCGGCC
>JBAUUM010000191.1:0-12551 GCA_049582705.1 Actinocatenispora sp. | reverse complement strand
CGGGCACCCAGCGGTGCCCGCCACGGCGCGGCACCTCTCACGGCAGGGCTCGTCGGGTCTCGCCGGACCCTTATCCACTTCTCATCGAATTTTCATCTGGATTGTGAATCATTGCGGGCATTCCAGGCCCGCAACCGGTGGGCCGGCCTGATGGAGGAGACGACATCGGTGCTCACCGAGATTTCCGGCCTGCCAGCGCATGTGCTGCTGGTCCACGCCGTGGTCGTGCTGGTTCCCCTTGCGGCCCTCGCCCTGGTCGGCGCGGCGCTCTGGCCCGCCCTACGACGCCAGCTCGGCATCGTCACACCGCTGGTCGCGCTGGTCGCGCTCGTCTTCGTGCCGGCCACCACCAGCGCTGGGGAGTGGCTGGAGCACCGGGTGCCCGAGGGTCATCTGGTCGAGGAGCACACCGAGTTGGGTGACACGCTCCTGCCCTGGGTCATCGGATTGTTCGTGATGTCCCTTGTGGTGTGGGGACTGTACCGGTGGCGGCGGTCACCGTTCGCGGAGAACGGGGCCGCCCACGGCGGGCAGGCACGGGGCCGGGGAGCGGTGAGGGTCGTCCTCGCCGTGCTGGCCCTGGCGGTTTCGGTCGGGTCCGTGGTGCAGATTTACCGCATCGGGGAGTCGGGAGCGCGGGCCGCCTGGCAGGGTGAGTTCCAGCAGACCGCTGCCCACAGTCACGATCGCGACGAAGACTAGAAGGAGTGCCGCGTCGCACTCGGGGGACGTGCCGGTGTTGATCCTGGTGGTCGACGACGAACAGGCGCTGCGTGATGCCTTGTCCCGAACGTTGCGGTTCGAGGGCTACCAGGTCGAACTCGCCGAGAACGGCACGAAGGCTCTCGAAGCGCTCCGGGATCGGCCGCCCAACCTCGTCGTCCTGGATGTGCTGATGCCGAACCTCGACGGCCTGACCACCTGCCGGGCTCTGCGGTCCGCCGGCAACCTCGTACCGGTGCTGATGCTCACCGCGGCCGACGCGGTCGGCGACCGGGTCGCCGGGCTGGACGCCGGTGCGGACGACTACCTGGTCAAGCCGTTCGCGCTGCAGGAACTGCTGGCCCGCATCCGGGCGCTGCTCCGCCGCACCGGACGGTCGGACAACGCGGACGACCGGCCGGACTCGGGCCGTCTGCGCTACGCCGACCTGGTATTGGACCTGGCCACCCGTGAGGTGTACCGAGGTCAGCGGATGCTGCGGCTGACTCGGACCGAATTCGCGATCCTGGAAGTCTTCCTGCACAACCCGCTGCGGGTGCTGTCCCGTTCCGTCGTGTTCGACCACGTCTGGGGCTACGACTTCGGCGCGGCGTCGAACAGCCTCGACGTCTACATCGGGTACCTGCGGCGCAAGCTTGAGGCCAGCGGCGAACCCCGCCTGCTGCACACCGTCCGCGGCGTCGGGTACGTGCTCCGGGACGAGCCGCTGTGACCGGGCGACCGCGGTGGAGTGCGCTGTCGCTGCGCTACCGGCTCACCCTCCTCGCCGCGGCAGCGGTAGCCGTCGCGGTGGTGGTGGTGTCACTGCTGGCCTTCGTGATCGTGCAACAGCAACTGAGCAGCCAGTTCGATCAGAACCTCGAACAGGACGCCCGCACGGTCGCGGCCGCGCCCCGGCAGTGGGACCCCCGGGTCGGTGGGCCGGAACTGACCGACCCGGACCACGACGGCGATGACGACACGAACGGTCGACACGACCGGGACCACGACCACGAGGTAGCTCCCCGGGTGCAGTTGCTCGACGGTACCGGGATGCCGGCGCTCGCCGCCGGCCAGGCGCCGATCCTGCCGATCACCGACTCTGCCCGCGATGTCGTCGCGGGCCGGACCGTGCGCGTCTACGAGGACGTCATGGTGGGCGGCCGGGAGTTCCGGATGCTGACGTTGCACCGTGGCGGGCCGGAGGGCACCTCGAAAGGTGCGGTCCAGGTGGCGATGAGTCTGGACGGCGTGCACGACACGCTGTCCGGGTTCGGTCTGGTCATGCTGCTGGTCGGGCTGCTGGGGGTGGCCGGAGCGGCGGCGCTGGGAGCGGCGGTGGCCCGGGCCGGGTTGCGGCCGGTCGCCAAGCTCACCACGGCCGTTGAACACGTGGCGACCACGACCGACCTGGCGGAACGCATCACGGTCGCCGGCCGGGACGAGATCGCCCGGCTGGCCCGCGCGTTCAACGCCATGCTGTCGGCGCTCGCCGCGTCCAGGGCCGCACAACGCTTGCTGGTGGAGGACGCCGGACACGAGCTGCGTACCCCGCTGACCAGCCTGCGTGCCAACATCGAGTTGCTGATTCGGGCCGACAGCGAGGGCGACGATGGTCAGCGGTTGCCTCCCGGGGACCGGGCGCGGCTGCTCACCGATCTGGAGGAGCAGATGGCCGAGCTGACCCAACTGGTCGGCGAGCTGGTCGACCTTGCCCGCGAGGGCGCCAGCCCGGAGCCGGTGGAGCAGGTCGACCTAGCCGAGCTGGTCGACCTGGCCACCCAGCGAGTACGCGACGGCGGAGCCCGGGTCGAGGTGACCGTCGAGCCGATGCTGGTGTTCGGGCGTCCCTCGTCGTTGAACCGGATGGTGGCGAACCTTCTCGACAACGCGGTCAAATGGAGCCCGCTTGGTGCTGCGGTACGGGTCCGGCTGCAGCCGGAGTTCGCCGGCGGGCGGTGGTACGCCTTGCTCACCGTGGCGGACTCCGGGCCCGGTGTCGCGGACTCGGACAGACCGCGCATCTTCGAGCGGTTCTACCGGTCGCCAGCCGCCCGGTCGGTGCCGGGTTCCGGCCTGGGGCTGGCGATCGTGGAGCAGGTCGTGGCGTTGCATGACGGTACGGTCGGCGTCGCCCGATCGGACACGGGAGGTGCGGTGTTCACGGTGCGGCTGCCGGCCCTCTCACCCGAAACCTAGGCCTCTCTCATCGGCATCTCATCCGACCGCGTCACCGTCGGAGGCATGGATGCCGGGGTGAGGAGCCGCCGCCGGCCACGTGCGTCCCACTGGTGGTGGCCCAACCTGGTCGGCGCGGCGGCGATCGGCAGCATCGTCGTCGTCCTGGCCTTCTGGCTGCACGGTGGCGGTCTGCAAGACCTGGTCGGAGACGCTCCGGCCATGTCGGCGGGCCGGCTGACCGGTCTGCTGGCCGCGGACCTGTTGCTGGTGCAGGTGTTCCTGATGGCCCGGATCCCCTGGGTGGAGCAGAGTTTCGGCCAGGACAGGTTGGCCCGCTGGCATCACGTCACCGGGTTCACCTCGTTCTGGTTGATGCTCTTTCACGTCCTGCTCATCGTGGTTGGCTATGCGGCGAGCACTCGCACCGGGTTGTGGGCCGAATCGTGGCAGTTGGCGACGACGTACCCCGGGATGCTGCTCGCGGTGGCCGGGACCGGACTGCTGATCGCCGTGGTGGTGCTGTCGGTCCGGGCGGCCCGGCGCCGGATGCGGTACGAGTCCTGGCATCTGCTGCACCTGTACGCGTACCTGGGTGTCGGTCTCGCCCTGCCGCACCAGCTGTGGACCGGCGCCGACTTCGTCAGCAGTCCACCTGCCCGCGCGTACTGGTGGGCCCTGTACATCGTCTGCGCTGGCAGCGTACTGCTGTTCCGGATAGCGCTGCCGGTCTGGCGCAGCGCCCGGCACCGGCTGCGGGTCAGCGGCGTGCGGGCTGAGGCGCCCGGGGTGTTCTCCGTGTACGTCTCCGGGCGGAAACTGCACCTGATGCCGGTGCGGTCGGGCCAGTTCTTCGGCTGGCGCTTCCTTGGCGGCACCGGTTGGATGCGATCCCACCCCTACTCATTGTCCGCCTCACCCCGGCACGGAGGATTCCGCGTGACGATACGGGCTGGTGGCGACGACGCGGAGCGGATCGCCCGGCTGCGTCCCGGCACTCCGGTTCTGGCCGAAGGCCCGTACGGCCGGTTCACCGATGTGGTCCGAACCAGGCCCAGACTGCTGCTGATCGGGGCTGGCATCGGCATCACCCCGTTGCGGGCGCTGTTGGAGGATCTTCCGTACCGGCCTGGTGAGGCGGCCCTGGTCTACCGTGCGACGCACCACGCCGACTTCGCGCTCCGCGCGGAACTGGACGCGGTCGCCCGGCACCGTGGCGCGCGGATCTACTACCTGGACGGCCCGTCACCGCGTCGGCCGTCGTGGTTGCCCGGTTCGCTGGCACATCTGTCCGATGTGGATGCTCTGCGGTGGGTTGCTCCGGACGTGGCGGAACGGGATGTCTACGTCTGTGGCCCGCCGCAATGGTCGGCTGTCGTGCGGGCCGCGCTGCACGACGCCGGGGTGCCGCGCTGGCAGGTACATCACGAAGACTTCGCCTGGTAGAGGGGTACGCCATGCGTCGGATCACGCTCGTCGTTGTCGGCACGATCGCTGTACTGGTGTTGCTGTTCAGCTACCGCACCAGCACCGGTGGCTCCGCAGTTCCCGGTGGTGCGGCATCCCCTCCCGGGGTGGTACGCGCCGCGCCGGGCACCGGCGGACGCCCTGCAACCTCGGTGCCGCCGGCCGGAACCACGGTCGACGGAGCGTCGGTGGACAACGGGTACGGCAACGTCCAGGTACGGGTCCACATCTCGGGCCGACGCATCGTCGACGTCAGCACGCTGTCGTTGCCCGGCGACGGGCATTCCCAGCAGATCAACTCGTTCGCCGTGCCCCAGCTTCGCAAGGAGGCACTGTCCCGCCAGTCCTCACACATCGACACCGTCTCCGGTGCGACGCTCACCAGTGAAGCGTACCGGGATTCATTGCAGGCCGCGTTGGACGCCGCGCACTTCCGGGCCGGGTCATGATCCGGCCGGTGACGACTCTGGGGCGGCGGGCCTGGGTCGAGCAGATCATGGGGATGCCGATCTCGCTGCACGTAAGGCAGGGCGTCGACGATCCCGCGACAGCCGCCGCCGTGCGCGAGGCGTTCACGTTGCTGCGAACCGTGGACCGGCGGTTCAGCACGTACCGGGACGATAGTGAGATCAGCCGGCTTAACCGGGGAGAGCTACGGTTGCGGGACACGCATCCGGAGGTGCGCGAGGTGGTGCGGCTGTGCACAGTGGCGCGACAACGCACCGGCGGCTATTTCGACGCCTGGGGTCCCGCCGATGCCGGTGAGACCGATGCCGCCGGGTTGCTCGCCGACCCTGCGCCGAACGGTCCCGTGAGCGCGGTGCTCCGGTCGCTGCCCGAAGCCCGAGATGCCGCGGGCCTTCCCGTCCCTGTCGCGGTGGAGTCAGCTGAGAGCGGCGGCGTGCTGGTTCGCCCGCAGGTCAGTCGACGATGGTTCGACCCGTCCGGGCTGGTCAAGGGCTGGGCGGTACAGCGAGCCGCCGACCTGCTGACCGGGCACGGCGTGACGGACTTCTGTCTTAACGCCGGTGGCGACATCGCGTTGCGCTGCGCGCCGGGTGCCCCGGGCTGGCGGGTCGGCGTGGAGGACCCCGCCGACCCGAGCAGGCTGCTCGCCGTACTGGAGGTCACCGACGGAGCGGTCGCCACGTCCGGCACTGCCCGGCGTGGCACGCACATCTACGACCCCCACACCGGCGGCCCCGCCACCCGACTCGCTTCGGTCACCATCACCGGCCCGGACCTGACCTGGGCCGACGTCTACGCCACCGCGATCGCGGCCGCTTCCGGTCGGCGGTTCGACCTACCCGCCCCGTACCAGTGCCCGATCGTCAGCCGATTCGACCTCGTCCGCTGAGTGCTCGCTCCGGCGCCGGCATCAGCGCGTGCCCGTGAGCAGGATCTCCGCCGCGAGTCGGGTGGCCCTGCCGCGGTCGCCCCCGTCGGACCCGGTGGGTCGTACGTCGTGAGGGCTTTGTGTCAGTACGCGCATGACCTCGGTCAGTACGGCGAGCTGCTCCTCGACTTGTCCCAGGCGATCCATGTCGTCATCGGGTACGGGGCGGGAACCTCGTGCGCGCTGCGCTCCCATGACCTGCCGGAGTGGTTCGGGCAGCTGCGCGAACGCCCGGGACACCTGTCTGCCGGCCATGCGTTCGTTCATGGCCGCAGCGACAGCCCCAGCGACCCTTGGCACATCCGCTGGCGCGACGTGCGCGCTCCGGACGAACCGTTGGGTGAATTCTTCCGGGCCGTATTTGATGGGCGCCCGCTTCGGGTCCCACCCCTCGTAGTACGCACCGCGGAGCAGTTCGGGTAGTTGGGCGCCGAACTTCACGACCTCCTCGACCGTGCAGCGATCACGCAAAGCGTGCAGCCAGACCCGCATCACGCGGAGTGCGAACCTGCGGTCACCGGTGCCAAGCGATTGCGCCACGTCTGCCAACCACACGTGCGCGCAGTGCACCGCATGGTCGTAGACGTCCGCCTTGTTGCTGTCGGGCATGGAGCCTCCCCGCGACGTGCTCTCCCGTCTCCACCGTCTGGCGCCGCGTCGGCCATGGGCAGAGTCGAAAGCCTCAGCCCAGCGGCCTGGTACCCGGGTGGCCCCGCTGTGTCCTCCCTGCGTGAAAGCCGGCGTGGCCACCGGCTGGCGATGAGGTACTGGGGAAGGGGCGGCACCAGAGCCCGCGCCCCGACGATGCGATGGTGAGGAAGCTATGACGACAGCGCGAGAGATCATGCACGCCGGTGTCGAGTGCGTGAACGAGCAGAAGACGATGGCTGATACCGCCCGTATGATGCGTGATTCCCAGATCGGTGCCCTGCCGGTCTGCGACACGCAGGATCGCGTGACGGGGATAGTCACCGATCGGGATCTCGTCATCCACGGAATGGCCGAAGGAGTCGACCCGCAGTCGGCTGGGCTCAGCGGGGTCGCGAGTGACAATCCAGTACGGGTCGACGGTGACGCCGAGGTGAGCGATGTCGTCCATCTGATGGAGCAGCACAGCATCCGCCGCCTTCCGGTGATGGAGGACGGACACGTGGTAGGAATGATCAGCGAAGCTGATCTTGCCGCTCACCTGCCCGAATCCGAAACCGGACAGTTCGTGGAGGACATCTGTTCGGCTCCTCCCACGCCGTGAGCGGTCGACACGCCGCGACCTGATGTGCGGGCCGGCGGGCCTGACGGTCGACGCAGCGATTGGGCCAGTCACGAGACCCCGTCGCCGCGATCGAAGACGGCCGGGCGCGACCCCGAACCAACGTCGAACCCGAAGTTGACCGTCTCGGCGGGGCCGAGCGATGCCGCGGTGCCGTGGCACACGACCCGGATCCGCGCATGATGGCCGGGCGGTGAGGACACCCGGATCGTACGGTCCCGTACCGACACGGTCAGGTCGTGCTGGCGGTACCTCAGCGGAAGGTCCAACGTGCCCAGCGCCGAAGGCCAGCAGGGGTTGAGGTGGAGCGCGTCGCCGTGTGTCTCGACGCCGGCGAAGCAGCGTTGCAGCAGGTCCATGGTGCCGGCCATCGCCCCGAGGTGTATCCCCTCAGCGGTTGTACCGCCCTGGATGTCGGCGATGTCGGACAGCAGTGCCCTGTCGAAGTAGGGCAGTGCGTCGTCACGATGGGCCCGAGCCAGGACCCACGCGTGGACCAGCGCGCTCAGCGTCGACCCGTGCGATGTGCGGGCCAGATAGTGGTCGATCACGTCAGGGATCAGGCTGGTGGGGAACTCGTAGCCGAGGTGCTCCAGCAGAGCACCGATCTCCTCTGCGGGAAGCAGGTAGAACAGCATGAGTACATCAGCCTGTTTGGAAGCCTTGTACCGGTTGATGTCGTCGCCTTCGGCCTGCAGGATCCGGTCCAGTCGCTGGATGTTGCCGTAACGGTGGCGATAGGCGTCCCAGTCGAGTTCTCGCAGAGTTTCGTACCCTTCGAACTGGCTGATCATGCCGTCATGGAACGGGACGAACATTCTGCGGCCGATCTGTTCCCAGCGGTGCCTCTCGTGCGCGCCCACGCCGAGAGTCTCGACCAGTTCGGTGCGTCGCCAGTCGGGGAGCTCCTCCAGCACCCGGAGCGCCCGATTCAGGACCCAGGTGGCCATGATGTTCGTGTAGGCGTTGTTGTCGACACCGGCGTAGGGGGTGTCGGGGTAGCCGCTGTGGAACTCGTCGGGTCCGATGACACCGCGGATGACGTACCGGTCCCGGGACCGGTCGTAGCTGGCGAGGCTGGCGAAGAAGCGTGCGATCTCGAGGATCATCTCGGCCCCGTACTCGGCGAGGAAGTCGCTGTCAGCGGTGGCCTGGTAGTACTGCCACACGTTGTGCGCGACGGCGAGACCGACATGACGTTGCCGGTACGTCGGATCTGGCAGCCACGCACCGGACAGCGGGTTGAGATGAACCGGCGGGCTCTCCTCTCGACCGTCGCTGCCGGACTGCCAGGGGTACATGGCGCCCTGTACCCCGCCGTATGGGCCGCGCGTCTCGCCGCGCCGAGTCGGCGATACCGGTACAGCAGCAACGACCGTGCCAGCACCGGCAGTCTCGTGGCCAGCGTGGGCAGCATGAACAGTTCGTCCCAGAAGACGTGCCCCCGGTATGCCTCACCGGACAGGCCACGGGCCGGTACGCCCACGTCGAGGTCCACGCTGTGTTCCGACACGGTCTGCAGCAGGTGGAAGATGTGCAGCCGGATCGCCTGCAACTGCTCGGCCGTACCCACGAAGTCGATCGCGAAGCGCCGCCACAGATGCCGCCAGGCCAGCACGTGCCCGTCGAGCAGCTCGTCGAAAGTCTCCGCGTCGCGAAGCTCGGCGACAGCCGCCTCCCGAGGATCGGAGACCGCTCGGTCCCGGGAGGTGAACACGCTGACGGTCTTGTCCACGGTCAGTGACCCGTCCACGGGAAGGTCCATCAGGAACTCGTGCCATACCTGTCCGCTGTCCCGGCGGAACTCCGGTTCCCGGTCGGGACAGTCGACCAGCACACTTCGGGCGGCCACCACAACCGCGATCTGCGACTGGGACGTCCGGGCGGTCACCGACAGAATGTGTGGTCCGGACGGTCCGACGTCAGCGGTTGCCAGATGCCTGGCACTGAGTCTCCGGTAGCGTGCGACGCCGGAGTTCGTGACATCGGTGTCGACACCGGAACGGACCCGCACCCGACCCGACCAGCCCTCGGAGACCAGCGTGCACGAAAGCCCGCCGAGATGCGGTGAGCCCATGTGGACGAAGCGACGCTGAACGAGAGTCGAGCGCCTGCCCTCGCCGTCGGTGAAGCTGACGCGCCGCGTGAGGACACCCCGACGCAGGTCGAGCTCCTGGTGGTACCGCCGGATGGTGACGTTCTCGAGGTCGAACCAGTCGCCGTCGTCGATGCGGAAGGTCCACGGAAGCCAGTTAGGCACATTGACCAGGCTCTCGTGGCTGACCGACTGTCCACCAAGTTCATCGGCGAGCCGGTTGTAGCAGCCAGCCACGTAGGAACCGGGATAACAGGTCTCACCGTCGTGGCGGCCGGTGAGGGCATCAGGCGCCGCACCTCGGGTGGCGAAGTAGCCGTTGCCCAGCGTGCACAACGCCTCGCGGCGGCGTTCATCCGCCGGGACGTACCGGTCGAAGGTCACCAGCCAGGCATTCATCCCCGTGGACCGGACCGAGTGCAAGGTCCGAGCGGCAGCCTTCGCCGCGTTCCGACACGTGCCGGCTCGTGCTCTACCGTCGGTCTACCCGCCATGATGCCCCTGGCTCCACGATGCGCGATGGGCCTCCGGCGCGTGAGCCAACGGCGAAGGGCCGCCCGTCCACGCTGCTCACCTGTTCCTGTCGTCTGCTTCCTCCCGATTTCGGACAGACCGCCTCGGCGTGTCTGGCCGATTTCGGCCGGCGCCGACTTCTCACGGATCCCGCGCTCACTGCGAAGCGCTCAACGGCGGCGTCCAACGGGACCCATGGCCCTGTCATCGCGGCCGACAGACAGCGAACATGGGCTGCACGCGGCCAGCAAGAAACAGAACCGCTGCGGGCCGCGAAGGTAGGAGGACTGGAGTCAGCCAATGAATCCGTCGACCTGGGCGCCAGGCCTGGCTTCGCAGCGCTCGGCCCGAGCAGCGCCACGGCAACTTGTCGATGACGACCGAGCGCGCGATTTCACCTGGAGCAACGCACGGAACTGGCTGTCCGGGCTGCCCCACGGTGGCGGGCTCAACATGGGGTACGAGGCACTGGATCGGCATGTCGCCGACGGTCTCGGCCAGAAGACAGCCATACGCAGCATCGAGTACGGCAACACCGTCCGCGAGGTCAGCTACGCCGAGATGGTCGAGGCGACGGCGCGCTTCGCCAACGCCCTGGCGGCTCTCGGCGTGATGCCCGGAGAACGGGTCTGCACACTGCTCGGCCGCGTCGTCGAGTCAGACATCGCCGCCCTCGGCGCCCTCAAGTACGGATGTGTCTACGCGCCCCTACCCTCGGGGCTCGGACCCGAGCTGGTGGCTGAGCGGCTCAGGCTCGCCGACGCGCGCGTCCTGGTGACCACACCGGGCCTCTACACCGCGACGATCGCCCCGATCCGCTACAAACTTCCGCATCTGCGACACGTGCTGTTGATCGGTGCCGCGGCCAACTCCATGCCCCGGGCCATGCGGTTCGATTCCGCCCTGTCCTCGGCTGCGCAACGGTTCTCCGTACCGGACACCGATCCTCATCAGCCGGCGCTGTTGCATTTCACCAGCGGCACTTCGGGAGAGCCCCGCGGAGTGATCCAGAGCCATGAGGCGACCGTCGCTCAGATCGCCACATCTCGCTACGCCCTGGATCTTCATCCGCAGGACGTCTTCTGGTGTACAGCCGATCCAGGCTGGGCCATGGCGACCTACGGACTTGTCGCGGCGCTCCTGCACGGCTCCACACAGATCAGCGATACCAGAGACTTCGACGCCTACCGCTGGTACAGCCAGATCGAAGAGCACCACGTGAGCGTCTGGTACACCGAGCCGTTCGCCATTCACCAGCTGATGGGCCACGGCTCAGCGCTCCCAGACTCCCACGATCTGACCTCACTGCGGCACGTCGCCAGCACGGGAGAACCGCTGGACGCCAACGCGGTTCGCTGGGGTACCCACGTCCCGGACGTACAGATTCACGACACATGGTGGCAAACGGAGACCGGAGCGATCATGATCGGCGGCGATCCAGCCGCGGCGGCGAGGCCCGGTTCCATGGGGCGGCCCTTGCCGGGGGTCCATGCAGCAATCCTGACGGTGGACAGTGACAACGCCTCGAAGGGCGTCGAGGCCGGGCCTGAACTCGTCGATGCTCCCGGCGTCGTGGGTGAACTAGCCCTGCGCCGAGGCTGGCCGTCGATGTTCACCGGCTACCTCAACGATCAACAGGCCTACACATCCCGCTTCGTCGACGACTGGTACCGCACAGGCGATCTGGTTACCCGAGACGAGGACGGCTACTACTGGTTCTTCTCCCGATCGGAGGAAGCGATCGTCGCTCACGGCCACCTGGTGGGCGCCTTCGAGGTGGAGAACGTGCTGCGGGAGCACCCGGCTGTTGACGAGGTAGGGGTCATAGGCATCCCGAGCCAGGTCGGCGATGAGCGGGTCACCGCCTACGTCACGCTGGCCCCGGGGACACATCCCTCGGAGCGGCTTCGCAACGACATTTGGACCCAGGCTCGGGCGAAGCTTGGGCTCATGGCCCCGGAAGCGATCGTGTTCCACGCTCAACTGCCACACGGAGCCAACGGCAAGCTCCTGCGTCGGCTCCTGAGGGCGCGTGCGCTCAGACTTGGGAGCGACAATCCGCCGATCCCCGACGTCGGCGGCCCCTGACCCGACGGATTCCGTCTCACGCCATATCTGCCGTCCTACCCGCTGCCAAGCGGTCGGCATGACCCCTGGAAAACGGCAGGGTCGAACCCACGCTCCGGCCCCGGCCTCACCGTGCGGGATGCAACAGAACTGGTCGGGTGCCCACGATGACAGGGGCCACTGTGCCCCCGTCCGCCAGGCTGGTCACGTCAGGTCGGGTCGACTGGATGCTAGCGGATACCCCGACCCCGGCCTACTCTCAAGACCTAGAGGCCGCGCCGGCCCGGGTTCGCTCTGGGGGAACGAATCCAGCGGAGGCGCGGCCCCTTCCCATCCCGCAATGGTGTGTGTTCGCTGGACGCGACAACGTGCCCCACCTGCCGTCTGTCAGTTGGGGCACGTCCGGGGGTGGATCAAGCTGGGAAGTACTTGGTTGACCATGGTGCCTTGCGCGATCCACGCCTGCGACCCCTGAACGGTGAGGACTTCTCGACGAGTGGATGCCCACCAGAACCAGCGAGCTGAGGCCCGGCGTAGCGCCGTCGGCTGGATGTCGGGCCCTTGTGGAAGCCTCGCCGAGTACAAGCCCGGCCTCGGTTAGGTGGCGTCTGTCAAGGCCAGCCTCCCGGCGCCGGTGACGACGACACCGATTCGAGATACCGCCAGCTCTTCTCGCCGTTCCTCTGTAGCCCGACCGAGTGTTGACAGAATCCCACTCTGGCATGTCTCATCAATTTGTGCTGATATCAAGCGAGATTGATGTGATCCGGGTGTTGGCGGACCCGCTCCGCGCCCGGATGGTCGAGCTGCTCGCAGACGGCGCACTGTGCACCTGCCACCTGGTCGCCGAGACCGGCGCCAAG
>JBAUUM010000190.1:0-3508 GCA_049582705.1 Actinocatenispora sp. | reverse complement strand
CCCTGCTCGGGGCGGGTGGCGTGACCTCGGCCGGGACCCGGCTGGCCGACCTGGGCGCCGTGCAGGTGAGTGTCGGCGTACGGACCGGCCCGGTGGCCGACGTGGTCGCCGTCGCGGTGACCGTCGTCGCCCTGCTGGTCCAGGTGTACTCACTGGGCTACCTGCGCGAGGACACCCGGTACGCCCCGTACGCCGCCCAGATCAGCGTGTTCACCGCGGCGATGCTGACCGTGGTGGTGGCCACCGACCTGGTGCAGCTGCTGGTCGGTTGGGAGGTCATGGGCATCTGCTCGTACCTGCTGATCGGTCACGACCGCAGCCTGCCGGCCGCGCCGGGCGCCGCGGTCAAGGCGTTCCTGGTGACCCGCGTCGGCGACGTGGGGTTCTGGCTGGGTGTGGTGCTGCTCGGCACCGGCGCCGGCAGCTTCCAGATCGACCGGGTACTCGCGGCCAACGGCACCGGCGAGCTGTCGCCCGGCCGGACCACCGCGGCCTGCCTGCTCTTGCTGCTCGGCGTCGCCGGCAAGAGCGCACAGTTCCCGCTGCACACCTGGCTGCCGGACGCGATGGCCGGCCCGACCCCGATCAGCGCGCTGATCCACGCGGCCACCATGGTCGCCGCCGGCATCTACGTCGTCGTCCGCCTCTACCCGCTGTTCCTGTCCGCGCCCGCCGCCCTCGCCGTGCTCGGGGTGATCGCCTCGGTGACGATGCTGCTCGGCGCGCTGGCCGCGTGCGCCCAGGACGACCTGAAGCGGGTCCTCGCCTGGTCGACGGTCAGCCAGGTGGCGTACATGGCCGGGGCGCTCGCGGTCGGCTCCGCCGGCGCGGCCGTCTTCCACCTGCTCAGCCACGCCGCGTTCAAGGCGTTGCTGTTCCTCGCCGCCGGGTCCGTGATCCACGCGGCCGGCACCAACCTGATGAGCCGGATGGGCGGACTGCGGCGCGGGATGCCGATCACGTTCGGCACGATGACGGTCGGGCTGGCCGCGCTGGCCGGCATCCCGCCGTTCGCGGGGTTCTGGAGCAAGGACTCGGTACTGGGCGCCGCCGCCGGCGCCACCGGCGAGGGCCCGGCACCGGCGTGGACGGCCTGGCTGGTCCTGCTCGTCGGCCTGGTCACGACCGCGGTCACCGCCTGGTACGTCACCCGGCTCTGGCTGCGTACCTTCTTCGGCGATGCCCGCTCGGCCGTCGCGCCGCACGAGCCGGGCCGGCTCGTGTGGACGCCCCTGGTGCTGCTCGCGGTGCCGTCCGCCCTGCTCGGCCTGCTGCTTCTCGCCCCCGCCGGCGGGCGTACCGGGTGGTTCGCGGACACGCCACTGCGGCACGCCGCGGACTACGTGCCGACCGGCGCGGTGGGCGCCGCGTCCCTGGACCCGGTCACCCTCGGCGTCGGCCTGCTGCTCACCGCCCTCGGCGTACTCGCCGGGTACCGGGCCTGGCGCCGGGACACCGCCGCCGACCCGGCGCGGCTGCTCGGGCCGGTACGCCCCGTGCTGGAGCGCGCGTTCTACCTCGACGAGGCGCAGCGCGCGCTGGTCGTCCGCCCGGTACTGGCATTGGCGCGCGCGGCCCGGTCGGGTGACGACAGACTGGTGGACGGCGCGGTCGAGGGCGCCGGCCGGGGATCGGTACGGCTGGGTGGTCTGCTCGGTCGCTCACACACCGGTCTGCCCCGGTACGTGACCGCCGTGCTGGGTGGCGCGGTACTGCTCGGTGTGCTCGCGGTCCTGGTGGGAGGTGTGCGGTGACAGCGGCCCTGCTGGCCCTGCTGATACTCCCCGCGGCCGGTGCCCTGCTGTCCGCCGCCCTGCCGGCCCGCGCCGACCGGCTCGGCCGGATCCTGGGCACCGCCGTCGCGGCGTTGACGTTCCTGGCCTCGATCGTGCTGCTGTTCCGCCGGGCGCCGGCCGGGCCGGGCTCCGCCGACGGGCCGCCGGTCGTCACACCGTGGCATGAGTACGACGTGTCCTGGGTGCCGTCGCTGGACCTGCGGTTCCACCTGGGCGTGGACGGCGTGTCCTGGCCGCTGATCGCGCTGACCGCGCTGCTCACCCTGCTGTGCTGCGGGTACACGGTGTGGCGGGTGCCGGTACCGGGCGCGGACCGGCCCGGCGTGGACCCGGGCGGACCGGCGGAGGAGAAGGTGGGCGCCGACCCCGGACCGCGGGGCCGCTACCTGGTGTCGCTGCTGCTGGTCGTCGAGGTCGGCATCATCGGCGTGTTCCTCTCCCTCGACCTGGTGCTGTTCTTCCTCTTCTTCGAGGTCGTCCTGCTGCCCATGTACGCGGTGATCGCGGTGTGGGGCGGGGAGCGCCGACGGGACGCGGCACGCAAGTTCGTGCTGTACACCCTGCTCGGCTCGGTGCTGCTGCTGGTCGGCGTGTTCGTCGTGGTGGCCGCCGCGGGCTCCGCCGACATCGTGACCCTCTCCCAGCGGGGCGGGGCAGACCTGGGCCATGGCACACAGCTCGTCGCGTTCGTGCTGCTCGCGCTCGCGTTCGCGGTGAAGAGCCCGCTGTGGCCGCTGCACAGCTGGCTGCCCGACGCGCACACCGAGGCGCCCACAGTCGGGTCCGTCGTACTGGCCGGCGTGCTGCTGAAGCTCGGCACGTACGGCATGCTGCGGGTCGCCGTCGGCCTGCTGCCGTACGGGGCGCGGTCCGTGGCGCCGGTGCTGGGCGTGCTGGCCACCGCGGCGATCCTGGCCGGCGGCCTCATCTGCCTGCGGCAGACGGAGCTGAAGCGGCTCATCGCGTACTCGTCCGTCGGCCACATGGGGTTCGTGCTGCTCGGCATCGCCACGCTCACCAGCACCGGGTTCCAGGCCGCGCTGATCGGCAACATCGCGCACGGGCTGCTGACCGGTCTGCTGTTCTTCCTCGCCGGCGCGGTGAAGGACCGTACGCACACCGGTGAGCTGGCCGGGCTCGGCGGCCTGCGGGAGGTGTCGCCGGCGCTGTCCGGGCTGCTCGCCTTCGCCGCGATCGGTTCGCTGGGCCTGCCCGGGCTGGCCGGGTTCTGGGGTGAACTGTTCGCCGTGTACGCGGCGTTCCTGCGCGGCGGCGTGCTGTGGCTGGTGCTCGGCGTGCTCGCCGCGCTCGGTGCCGTACTGGCGGCGGCGTACCTGCTGCGGATGTTGCGCAAGGTCACGCACGGCCCGGCCAGCGGTCCGGTCGCCGGGCTCGCGCCGACCGGCCTCGCCGCCGTCGAACTCGTCTCCTGGGGACCGCTGGTGCTGCTCGCCGTGGCGATCGGCCTGGTGCCCTCGCTGGTGCTCGCGCTGAGTGCCGGGCCGGTGCAGGCGCTGACCCGGGTGATCCTGCGATGAGTGAGGTGTGCCGGTGAGCGGCGTGCAGTCCGTCGACCACGTGGCCCTGGTGCCGGCGTACCTGGCCGCGGGTACCGCCGTCGCCGTGTTCGTGGCGGATCTGGTGGCACCGGGCCGCCGTGGGCCCGTGCTGGGCATCGGCGCGTTCGGCGCGGTCGCCGTGGCGGTCGGAGC
>JBAUUM010000189.1:0-2542 GCA_049582705.1 Actinocatenispora sp. | reverse complement strand
GCCGATGGTCACCAGGATGCGGCCCACCGGTACGCCGCCGCCGAGCACCGGCACCTGTTCCAGTTCCGGCAGCGGGGGCAGGCCGGCACCCGCCCTGCGCAGCGCCGCCAACGCCACCGCGGTGGTGGCCCGCGTGCCGCCGTCCAGACACTTGACCGCGACCGCCGTACCGTCCGCCGTCGCCGCGACCAGCACCCCCTCCGCACCGCTCTTCGCGATCAGGCCGGGTACCAGCTGCATCAGCCGGGTGTCGGGATGCCCGGTGCCCCCCACGTACTCCGGATGATGGCGCATCGCACCCGCGACCGCGCGCTCCGCCGTACCGTCCGGCGCGACCGCGATCCGGCCGAACGCGCGCGCCAGACCGATCAGCGTGGTCGACGGGCAGCATGCGCCGCAGCCGTCCACCGCGACCGCCGCCGCGTTCACCCCGGTCAACCGTTCCGTCGCGCCGACCACGGCGCGCTGCACCGGATGCCCCATGTCCAGGTAGGACGCGGTGGGCCAGTCGTTGGCGACGCAGGCGGCCAGCATCGCGGCGTGCTTGCCGGAGCAGGTCATCAGTACCGGCTCGGGCACGCCGCCGGCCCGGACCGCGTCGTCGCGGGCCCGCGCGTTCTCCGGCCAGGAGGCGACGTTGCCCAGCTCGGCGCGGGTCAGCCCCACCTCCTTGAGCATCCCGTCGACCGTGGCCACGTGGAACGGTTCGCCGCTGTGACTGCCCGCGGCCAGGGCCAGCCGGTCCCCGGCCAGCACGGCGGACAGGTCGATGCCGTTACCGCCGCCCGGCCCCGCGGTCAGACAGGCCACCGCCTGAACCGGCTTCAGGCTCGACCGGGGCAGCATGGGCAGGTTCGGATCACCGGCCGCCCACAACACCGTGCCGCCCCGGACGACCACCACGTGCCCGGTGTGCACGCTCTCCACGAAGCCGTTGCGTACCACCCGGGCCAGCTCGGCCGGTGTCGTCGCGTCGCCGACGCCCGTCATGCCATTCCCCCTCCACCCCTGCCCCCGGCAGTACCGCGCCGGGGCCCGTTCCACGGGCGACGCCCGCGGAGCCGGACCTCGTACTGCCGGTCCGGATCCGTACAGCCTGGCACCCGGGGTGGCCGGCGGCTACGCAACGTGGCCGGGCCGGGCGCGGCGGGGCGCTGCCGGGCGGAACTTCGTCGCCGAAAGTACGGTTCACGGAGGCTCTGCGAGCCCTCGGCAACGTCGTGCCGGGTTGAGCCGGGGAGTGAAGATGGAGGCCGTGCCACAGCGACGCGCCCCGTACCGGGACGAACTCACCCGCATCGAGATACTGGCCGAGCTCGGCTCCGCCGGTCCCCTCAACCGTTCGCAACTCGCGGCCCGGCTTCGGCTCGGCCCGGCCACCGTCACCGACCACACCCGCCGCCTCGTCGCCGGTGGCTACCTGCGCGAGCTCCCGCCGGAGGCCGTCGGCGTCGGCCGGCCACGGGTCCCGCTGCAGGTCGTCGCGGACAGCGCGTACACGCTCGGGCTGCAGGTCAACTCGCGGCAGATGGTCAGCGTCGTCGTGCGGCTCGACGGCACCGTCGCGCAACGGGACACCACGGCCTTCGATCCGGGCACCGATCCGCTCGGGCAGCTCGCCGACGCCGCCCGCCGGATCCTCGCGACGCCCGACCTGGGCGGGCGGATCCGTGGGGTCGGCGTCGCCGTGCCGGGGATCGTCGACCCGAGGACGGGCCTGGTACGGATGGCCTCCCGGCTCGGCTGGACCGACCTGCCGCTCGGCGCGGGACTCGGCGAGGCGCTCCCGGTGCCGGTCCTGGTCGACAACGAGCTGCGCGCCAGTACCACCACGGAGCTGCTCTTCGGCACGGGTCGGGACCACGACGACTTCCTGGTGCTCGGTCTCGGCGACGGCGTCGGCATGGGCATCGTGCTGCACCGCCGGCTGCACCGGGGCCCGGACGGTTCGGCCGGCGAGTTCGGCCACACGCCCGTGTCGACCGACGGCCCGTACTGCGTCTGCGGTGCGCGCGGTTGCCTGGAGGCGTACGCCAGCGAGCCCGCGATCGTGCTCGCCGCCCGGCGCGCGCACCTCATCGGTCCGTCCGACGGCCTGGCCGAGGTCCAGGACGACGCGCCGCGCAACCCGGCCCTGCGCGCCCTGCTGGCCGGCACCGGATCCGTGCTGGGTCGCGCCGTCGCCGGGGTGGTCAACCTTCTCGCGGTACGCGCCGTGACCGTCATCGGCGAGTGCCACCTCCTGTGGCAGCACCTGGAGCCGGGTTTCACCGCCGCGATCGACGCCAGCGTGCTGCCGCCACTGCGCGGCCTCGAGGTGACCGCCCGGCCGTGGCCGGCCAGCGTGCGGGCCCGGGGCGCCGCCACGCTCGTGCTGACCCGGGCGAACATCCTCGACTGAGGCCGCGTCCCGAGCCGAGGCCGCGTCCCGACCGGAGGCTGTGCCGACCTGCGCCGCGTCCCCGAGCTGACGCGGCGTCGCAACTGACGCCACGTCCCGATCCGGGTGCCGTCCGTCCATCGTGGCCGGTCGCGCCACGAT
>JBAUUM010000188.1:0-5920 GCA_049582705.1 Actinocatenispora sp. | reverse complement strand
GCGCTGTCCGAGCCGCTCCGCCCGGCCGGCCTCGGCGAGCCGCGGCACTCCACCACCGAGACACGCGACCGGCAGACCAGCGGACCCGGCTTCACCGAGGACGAGTCCGAGGTCAAGGAACTGCCCGCGGTGCCGTCGCTCGCGGTGCTGCGTCCCCGACGCAGCGACCCGGGCGCGACCAGCGAACGGTCCCGCCTGCCCAGCTGGGACGACGTGCTGTTCGGCAACGGCAACACCCAGTAGCCCGTCCCCGCTGACGTGGCGGGATGTCAGAGCCGGCAGTGCGACACGGGCGTGTGGCTGGGGTCCGGCCCCAGCCGACTGCGGTACAGCCAGAGCTGGTCCACCGTGAACGGTGCGCCGGTGGACCCGCGCAGCGTCTCCACGTCCGCGCGGATCTCGGGGTCGTCCAGCTTCCCGCCCGGCCGCGCCAACGTCAGGTGCGGCCGGAACGGCTTCTCGTCGTACGGCAGCCGAGCTCGACGCAGCTCACGGCGTACCGCCCGGGCCATCCCACCGAACGCCGGCAGGTCCTGCTCGGTCTCGCCCGCGATGCCGGCCCACAGCACGGTGAACCGGCCGCGGCCGAACCGTCCGCCGCCGGCGATGCGGAGCCGTACCGGCACCGCCCGCTCGGCCGCCGCGGTCAGCGCCGCCGAGGCGTCGCCGACCCGGCTCTCCGGTACCTCGCCGAGGAAGGCCACGGTGATGTGCCAGCGGGACCGGTCGGTGAGCCGCGCGCCGGCCCGGGCCGTGGCGAGGTCGTCGACGAGATGGGCCAGTTCGGCCAGGGCGGAGTCCGGTGGACGTACCGCGATGAACAGCCGGGCCGTCTCGCCGTCCGACGCCGCGCGCGGGCGGCCGGGTCGGCGGGATGCCGGATGTCGCCGGGCCGGTGTCCGTCCCTGACTCACCGCTGCGTGCCTCCACTCACCGCGGAACCTTCCCGGTGATCATCCCATCGGACCGGGCACGGCACCCCCGACGACTCACCGGCTGCGCGTGCTGGGCCGCCGGGTACGCAGCCCGGCCGCCTGCAACTCGGCCTCCATCCGGGCGTACTCCAGTTCCCGGGCCAGCCCGGTCAGCCCGTCGTCCAGCTCGTACCGGACGCCGAGCGCGTCGCAGGCGGCGCGGAGGGTGTGCTCGTACGCGCCGACCAGGCCGTCGTGCCGGGCGGCGGTCCGCCGGCCCTCCGCGGACTGCAGCGCGGTCGAGAGCCGGCGCAGGTCGGCGGCCAGGCGTTCGATGCTCGGCGAGGTGGGCGGCAGGTCACGGCGTCGGACCCGGCCCAGCAGCTGGGCGATCCGACGTCGGCAACGCCACAGGGACACAACCATGGTCCAGCCCGTGGGGAGAACGGCTGCCGCACTCGCGCGGTGGGGAACAGATCCAGATTAGTCCGGCGGCCGCCGCGCAGCCACGGCCTTTCCCGCGCGGGGCAGGCCGTGGCGAGGACGTGCGGCGGGGAGGGCTCGGGCCGCCCGTCGCGCACCCCCACCGGTGCGCGGCGCGACGACGAGCTACCGGGCGATGCGCGCCCTGCCCGCGGGGATGTCCATGCGCAGGCCCGACGGCTCGGTCACCTGCACGTGCGGCACCGGCCGGGCGCGCAGCCGGACCTGGACACCGCGCCGCTTGGAGCGGTACGCGAGGACGGCCGCGGCGGACAGTACCGAAGCGAGGCCACCGACCCACAGGCTGGACCGGGCGCCGAGGTTCTCCGCGAGCCAGCCGACCATCGGCGCGAAGACCGGCGTCGAGCCCTGGAACATCAGCACGTACAGGGCCATCACCCGTCCCCGGTACGCCTCGCTGACGCCCAGCTGGATCCGCTGGTTCGCGGCCTGCGCCAGGAAGATCATGAAGAACCCGGTCAGGACCAGCAGGCCCGCCTCGGCGAGGTAGGAGGGCGCGAACCCGGCGAGTACCTCGAAGATCCCGAACGCGAACGCGGCACCGATGACCAGGTACGAGGACGGTCGGCCGGACCGCCGGCTGGAGGCCAGCGCACCGATCAGGGCACCCACCGCCAGCATCGTCGTCAGCAGACCGAACGACGCGGCACCCCGGTGGAAGACCGTCTTCGACACGAGGGCCAGCGACAGCTGGAACTTGAAGCCGAGCCCACCGATCACCAGCATGAGCACCATGGGCAGCATCAGGTCGGGGCGTGCGGCGGCGTACCGGAGCCCGTCGACGACCCGCGTCTCGCGCTGTGTCGTCGGGGCCGTCGACCGGTGCAGTTCGGCCGGCCGCATCCGCTTCAGCGCGATGCAGGTGGCCGCGTAGGTCAGGAAGTTGAGCAGGAAGACCGGGCCGGTGCCGATGAGCGAGATCGACACGCCGGCCACGGCGGGGCCGATCACCCGGGCGGCGTTGAAGACCGCCCCGTTGAGGGAGACCGCGTTGGGCAGCAGTTCGGCACCGACCATCTCGGAGACGAAGGACTGCCGGGCCGGGTTGTCGATCGCGTTGACCGTGCCGAGGCAGGCGGCGAGGACGAAGACGTGCCAGAGCTGGATGTGGCCGGAGAGGGTGAGCGCGCCGAGCGCCAGCGCGACCAGCCCGGCGCCGATGTTGGTGCACAGCAGCAGCGCCCGCTTGTCGTACCGGTCGGCGAGCTTGCCGCCGTAGAGGGTGAGCAGCACCACGGGCAGGAACTGCAGTGCGGTGACCCAGCCGAGCGCGCTGCCGGAGTTGCCGGAGACGTGCAGCACGGTCCAGTCCTGGGCGGTGAACTGCATCCAGTTGCCGACCAGCGACACGACCTGCCCGGTGGCGAACAGGCGGTAGTTGCGGACCTTCAGGGAGCGGAAGGTCTGGCCGAACGCGGCGGAGGGGAAGCGGGGGCCGCGCCGGGAGGGAGTTTCGGGGGAATCGGGGGTGGTCGTTGCGTGATTCTCGGTGACGGAGCCGCTCATGCGGGCGGGGTCGCCTCCTGTTCGGGTCGATCGGTGCGGTCAGTGACAGCGCTGACGGTCCGACCGGGCCCGGGGCCCGCACACCACCCGGCTATTCGGCGCGGGCGATCCGTTCCAGGATCTCGGCGGCACGCCGCAGCGTGTCGCGTTCGTCCGGGCTCAGCTCGGCCAGCCGTTGGGCCAGCCAGGCGTCCCGGGCCCTGCGGTCCTGGAGCACGATCTGTCTGCCCTCTTCCGTCGGGGACAGGATCACCTGACGCCCGTCGGTCGGGTGTGGCGTGCGTTGCACCAGGCCGCGCCCCTCCAACGCCGCCACCGTCCGGGTCACGGACGGTGGCTGCACCCGCTCCGTGTCGGCGAGCTCCTTGGGAGCCAGGGCGCCGGCCAGCTCAAGGCTGGTCAGCGCCGACAACTGGCTCTGTGTGAGCTCGCTGACGGGGCGGGCTCGGCGTAGCCGGCGGTTGAGCCGGGTGATCGCTCCCCGCATCGTTGCGGCGAGCTGCGCCGAGGACACCCGTCGCGCAGCGGATCCAGTCCCACCACGTGTCATAGAGACAGGATGACATGTGCTGGTCGAGATCGGAGTGGTCGGCCGGGCCGTCACGATTGTTAGCCTAGCTCATTACCTTGGCTAACGACCACGACTCGTGAGGGCTGTCACCAGCGAAGACGATTCCCCGACGGAACGTGAGCGGGGACACCGACGTGTTCCGGCGGGCGCCGGGGCGCGACGATCGTTCCGCCGATCCGGCGACATGTTCGACGCAGCGTAGCTGAACTACTTCGTTACGCCATCGACCGCCGGCGAACGACACCGCCGGCGGGCCGCCCGTCGAGGTACGGCTCAGTGCACGCCGAGCCACTCCTGGATCGGGTGGATGGCGAAGTAGACGGCGAACAGCACCGCGACGATCCACAGCAGCCAGTGCACCTGGCGGATCTTGCCGATCACGACCTGGAGCACCACGTACGCGATGAAACCGGCGCCGATGCCGTTGGTGATCGAGTACGTGAAGGGCATCAGGATGATGGTCAGGAACGCCGGGATCGCGATCTCGAACTTCGTCCACGGGATGTCCTTGACCTGCGTCATCAGCAGGAAGCCGACCGCGACCAGGGCGGGCGTGGCGGCCTGCGAGGGCACGATCGTGGCCAGCGGCGTGAACAGCATGGCCAGTACGAACAGCAGGCCGGTCACCAGGTTGGCGAGCCCGGTGCGGGCGCCCTCCCCGACCCCGGAGGTGGACTCGACGAAACAGGTGTTGGACGACGCGGAGGCGCCACCGCCCGCGACGGCGGCCACGCCGTCGATGAACAGCACCCGGCCGATGCCGGGGAGCTGGCCCTTGCGGTCGACCAGGCCGGCCTCGTTGCTGACGCCGATGATGGTGCCCATCGCGTCGAAGAAGTCGGACAGCACGAGCGTGAACACGAACAGCACGGCGGTCACCACGCCGGCCTCGGTGAACCCGCCGATCAGGTCGAACTTGCCGACCAGCCCGAAGTCGGGTGAGGCCACCACCGTGTCGGGGATCTTCGGCTCGATCAGGCCCCACGACTTCGGCGCGACGTCGGCCAGCCGGTTCACGACGATGGCCAGGACCGTCATGGCGACGATGCTGATCAGGATGGCGCCCCGGACCTTGCGGACCATCAGCACGATGGTCAGCAGTACGCCCAGGCAGAACACGACCGTCGGCCACGAGGTGAGGGTGCCGCCCGCGCCGAGCTGTACCGGGACCGTGGACTGCGCCTTGTCGGGCAGCCGGGTGACGAAGCCGGCGTCGACGAAACCGATGAACGCGACGAACAGTCCGATGCCGACGCTGATGGCCTGCTTGATCGGCAGCGGGATGGCGTTCATGATCGCCTCGCGCAAGCCGGTGACGACCAGTACGCAGATCGCGAGGCCCTCGATGACGACCAGGCCCATGGCCTGCGGCCAGGACATGTTCGGCGCCAGCTGGAACGCCACGACGCCGTTGAGCCCGAGGCCGGCGGCGATCGCCAGCGGCAGGTTCCCGCCGATGCCCATGATGATCGTCATCACACCGGCCACCAGGGCGGTGGAGGTGACCAGCTGGGTGGTCGACAGGTGGTGCCCGAACTTGTCCGCGGCGCTGCCCAGGATGATCGGATTCAGCACAAGGATGTACGCCATCGTGAAGAACGTGGCGAACCCGCCCCGGATCTCACGACCCACCGTGGAGCCACGCTGGGTGATCCTGAAGTAACGATCGAACGCGTTCCGGTGCTGGTCAGGCGGGCCGTCGATGACGGCGGACTCCTGCGACTGGGACATCGCCGTTCCTTCCGTGGTCGCGTCACACCCCGGGTAGCGTGCCACGCCACGCCGGACCCGTCATCCGGTACCCCTTGCCCTCCCGCCGGATAACGGGCACCTTCGTGCCAGGAACGCGTCGGGGAGGCGGGGGTCGATGAGACGCAGGTTCGTACTCGTGTCGCTGGCGGTGACCGCGCTGGTCGCCGTCGCGTTCGCGGCCCCGCTGGCGTGGGCGGTCCGGACCGTCGCCTACGACCGGGCGCTCAGCGGCGCGGAACGCGAGGTGGCCTCGATGAGTACGGTGCTCGCGGTCACCGGCGACATCGACAAGATCCGGCGGGCCGCGGCGAAGACCGACGCGGGCGGCGCCGACCGGCTGGCCGTCCACCTGCCCGGCGGCCGTACCGTCGGGCGCTCGGCGGGCTGGGCGCCGGTCACCGAGATCCGGCAGGTGGCCGCCGAGAGCCAGCACCAGACGGTTCCGGTGCCCGGCGGGGTGGCACACCTGCATCCGGCCGGTACCGTCTCGGCGCGCGCGACGACCGCCGGTACCGCGGTCATCGAGATCATGATCCCGAACGCCCGGCTGCACCACGGGGTCTTCATCGCGTGGGCGGTACTGGCCAGCGTGAGCCTGCTGCTGCTCGTCGGGTCCGCGCTGCTGACCGACCGGCTGGCCGCCGGCGCGGTCCGGGCCACCCGCGAGCTGGCC
>JBAUUM010000187.1:0-3510 GCA_049582705.1 Actinocatenispora sp. | reverse complement strand
GGTCCGGCATGTCCACCGACGACGCCGCCGGCGCGGCGCCCGGTACGGCGTCCGTCGGTCGCGGGTCTGCCGGCCGGACCGCGGTCGGGTACCCGTCGGCCAGGCCGTCGAGGCGATGCCGCAGCTCGGTGACCGTGGCCGTGGGGTGGCGAGCGGCGTGCGCGTCGGCCAGCCGGGCCAGTCCGCCGAGGGCCGCGGAGACACCGGTGCCAGCCGGTACCCGGGCCACCAACGAGCTGTCGAACAACAGTCGGTTCCACGCCTGCTGCGTGTCGGCGAGCACGCCCAGCCCACGGCCGGCCTCCGGATAGCGCGGCACGACCCGGATCGCCGGCCGGGAACTGCCGGGGGAGGTGCGGTCCACCAGGGACACGTCGTCCCACGGCAGCCGGACCGCGAGCACCGGCCAGCGGCGGGCACACACCCAGACACCGTCCTCGTCCGCCGCGAGCCGTACGACCACGGAGAACCGCCAGGACAGGAGGCCGACCAGTGCCGCGACGAGCGCGATCGCGGCCATGGGTACGTCGAACGCCGGATCGGCGCCGATGTCCGCACCCACCATGACGGCGACGATCACCGAGATTGCCGCCGGGGCCAGGAACGCCACCAGCAGAAGAACCCGGGCGACCGGTCCCGCACGGAGCACGAACGGCAGGTCGTCGGGAACTCGTGTGCTGGTGCGGTAGGGCGGGGACATCGGCGCGACCTTCCGGCTACGGCTGCGGCCGGCCCATGGTAGGGGGTCGGGTCACGCCGGACCCGTCACGCCGGTCGCCGAGCGCACGGCTGCCGCGTCGAGCGGCCCGGCAGCGCCGGGTGCCGGACGCCCGCCGTCGCCGCGCGAAAATACGGTGGTGTCACGGCGAATCGGTCCGGTACCGTCACGGGCGAGGTCATGAGGACGCTTCCTTCTACCTGCTCGCAAAGCAGGCTACTGCTAATAGCCAATAGCTTCCTCCTTTCCCTCGCCACGACCGGGTGCCGCCTGCGGGTGTCACCCGTTTTTCGTGTCCGACGCCAGGCACAGACACCGCGGGCCGCTCACCGCGCCGGGTGTCGACCCCCGTGCGGCGAGCGGCCCCCCCAGACAGCTCGACGCTCAGGACAGCAGGCCCACGGCGCGCAGTCCGGCCCGTACGGTCTCGGTCTCGGCCTCGTCGGCGGCGACCAGCGGCAGCCGCGAGCCGCCGACCCGGTGCCCGAGCAGGTTGAGCGCCGCCTTGATCGGGATCGGGTTGGTGGTCACGCTCAGCGCCTCGAACAGCGGCTTGAGCGTCGCGTCGATCTCGGCGCGGTGCTCCGGCTCGTCCACCATGCGTCGCATGAACGGGCCGGCGACATGGCTGGCCACCAGTACGCCACCGCAGCCACCGAAGTCGAGGGTGCGGCCGAACACGTCGTCGTTGCCGGCGTACACGCCGAGCCCGTCGACGGGGCCGAGCGACTCGTTGTTGGCCTGCTTGACGTAGTCGACCCGGTCGATCTGGGCGAGTTCGGCCAGGAACTCGTTCGGCAGGTCCAGCCCGGTACGGGTGGGAATGTTGTACAGCATGATCGACTTGTCGGTGGCGCGGGAGACCTCGCGGTAGTGGCGCACGAGGCCGCGGCGGTTCGGTCGGTTGTAGTACGGGGTGACCGCGAGGACGCCGTCGACGCCAAGCTCGGTGGCGCGTTCGGCCATGTCGCACGCCTGCCGGGTGTCGTTGGAGCCGACGTAGGCGACCACGGTCTTGCCCGCTGGTCGCTCCGCGCAGGCCACCTCGATCAGCCGTACGTGCTCGGCAGTGGTCAGGGTGGACGGCTCGCCGGTGCTGGCGCAGACGACCACTCCGTCGGACCCGTTGTCCAGCAGGTGGTGCATCAGCGAGACAAAGGCGGCCTCATCCACCGCCAGCTCGTCGTCGAACGGCGTCACCATCGCGGTGAGTATGGAGCCAAGTGTCATGGTCGCCATTGTGCTCCAGAGCCGGCAAGATCGCGCGAGGTCCGGCCACGGTCGTGGGCCAGCTCGCAGTGGACCGGTCCGGCCGACACCGTCATTGGGCACGATGCGGCCCAGGTGGGTACATCGGTTGTTTTGCCACGCGGCGGCTGATGCGCCGATCCGCGGCACCACGGGTCAGTCCGGCAGCATCGGCATCGCCTGGCCGGTGTCACGGCCGAGCAGTGTGCCGCGGGTCACCGCCCCCGAACCGAACCGGGTGCGTACCGCGTCGAGCGCGGCGTCCAGTTCGGCGCCACGGAGCCGGTCCAGCGGCAGTTCGAGCTGCTCGTGGCCGTCGTCGAGGTTGCCGACCGAGACGCCGACGAGGGTCAGGCCGCGGCGGCCGATCATCGGCCACGCGGTGGTCAACAGCTCACGGGCGGCGACCAGGAGGATCTGCGTCCGCGCCGTGGGCTGGGGGAGCGTGCGGGAGCGGGTGGCCCGGGTGAAGTCACCGAATCTCAGCCGCAGCACCACGGTCCGGCCGACCCGGCCGGCGGTGCGCATCCGCCGGGCGACCCGCTCCACCAGCCCGGCGAGTATCGCGTCGACGTCCTCGGGTGTGCGCCGCGAGCCGCCGAGCGCGTGCTGCGCGCCCATCGAGCCGCGCCGCCGGCCGGTCTGTACCGGTCGCGGGTCGCGGTTGTGCGCCAGGGCGTGCAGGTGTCGGCCGGACGCGTGGCCGAGCATCGACACCAGGTCCGACTCGCTGAGCGCGGCGACCTGGCCCACCGTGGTGATGCGCAGCTCGGCCAGCCGGGCCGCGGTGATCGGGCCGACGCCCCACAGCCGCCCCACCGGCAGCGGGTGCAGGAACGCCAGCTCCCGGTCCGGCGGCACCACCAGCAGCCCGTCGGGCTTGATCACCCCGCTGGCCACCTTCGCCAGGAACTTGGTGCGCGCGACGCCCACGGTGATGGCCAGGCCGACCTGCTCCCGGACGTCGTGGCGCAGCCGCTCGGCGATCGACTCCGGCGACCCGCGGATCCGGCGCAGCCCGCCGACCTGGAGGAACGCCTCGTCGATCGACAGCGGTTCGACCAGGGGCGTCGTGTGCCGGAACACCTCGAAGACGGCGCGGCTCGCCGCCGTGTACGCGGACATCCTCGGTGACACGACGATCGCGTCCGGGCACAGCGACCGGGCCTGCCGCCCGCCCATCGCCGTCCGCACCCCGCGCGCCCTGGCCTCGTAGCTGGCCGCCAGGACGACACCCCCGCCCACGATCACCGGACGCCCCCGCAGGCGCGGGTCGTCCCGCTGCTCGACCGACGCGTAGAACGCGTCCAGATCGGCATGCAGGATCGTCGCCTCACCGTCCACGACCTGCATCTTCGCACATATGTTCGAACGTGGCGAGAGTCGTCGTCCGGACGGGCGTACGGCCCCGGGAGGCGCGACGGCGCCGGGCCGGTGGGAAGGTCGCATCGCCGCCCGACGGCGGCACCGGCTGCCGGGCCCTCGTCGCCCACGGCGTCGCCTCAGCCACCGGCCCCTCGGCGTCCGACGGTGCCGCCCGGCCG
>JBAUUM010000186.1:0-3431 GCA_049582705.1 Actinocatenispora sp. | reverse complement strand
ATGCCGCCGCGTCCGGTGCGGGAGGTGCGGACGACGCCGACGTGCCGGACGGCGCCCCGGTCACCCCTGGCTCGGGTGTCGCCGTGGCTCCCGGCCCGTACGGGACCGCGCCCGGCGTCGCGGAGAGCCCCGGCGCCACGGATGTCGCTGGCGCCATGGATGTGCCCGGCGCAGCGGGGTTCACCGGCGCCGCGGACGCCGCCGGATATCCGACGGCCGCGCCGGCGGAGGGGCTGGCGTCGGGACCGACCGTGGCGCCCGGCGACGGATCCGTGTCGTCCGTGGCCGTCGCGCCGGCGGTCCGGTGCTTGTGCTGGTGCTGGTGCTTGTTCTTGTTTTTGGGCTGGTGGTGCTTCTTGGGCAGGGTGGCGGGCGCCGGCAGCGCCACCTGGAACACGTTGCGGGAACCGAGGTACCGGTACGCGGAGAGCGCGCTGTTCGGACGGTCCACGCGGGAGTCCCGCCCCTCGGCGTTCGGCGAGTCGAAGTACACCATCGCCTTGATCCGGGGGAAGTTGGAGATCTCGTCGGCGACGTTGCGGTAGAACCACGCCTTGTGCGAGGTGTCGAGGCCGGCCCAGACGCCCCACTCACCCAGCATCAGCGGCTTGTCCGGGAACTCGCGGCTCGCCCACCGGTAGAAGCCGGGCCAGATGACGGCATTCGTCATGGCGGGCATCATGTCGTCGGCCAGTAACCCGCCGCCGAGCAGGCCACCGCCGAGCAGGGTGCCACTGACCAGGCCGTTCCCCATCATCGTGCCGGGGATCCGGTCCCGGTTCATCATCTCGGCGAAGTCGCCGTAGCCGTAGCCGGGCGTGCTGTACGCGTAGGTGTCCCAGGCGACCCAGTCGACGACGTCGTCACCGGGGTACAGGTCGTCGTGCCAGGGCTTCACGCACCACTTCACGTACCCCATGTACGTCATCACGAAGACCGCGTTGTGTACGCCGTCCTTGCGGAGCCGCTGCACGACGTGCCGGTACATGTCCGCGTAGTCGGAGGCGGTCATGCCGGATCCGCTCCGCTGCACCACGTCGTTCTCTGGTTCGTGGTGGATTGTCAGGAAGAATCTGTCAGGAAACGTCCTTTTGATATGCCGGGCGAGCCGGTCGATGAAAGCGTCGACCTTCGGTACGCCCCGGGCGATAGCGGCCCAACTGGCCACCTGTGGCTTCCAGTTGATGAACGGGACCCGGCGGTACCGCGGTTGGCGGGAGAGCCTTTTCTCGGTGGGCGTGGGGAACACCTGGGTGATGCCCCGGTGATACGTGTGGAAGACCGTCTGGGTGCGTCCGGTCTTGCGTTCGAAGCTGCGGACGGCGGTGGGCAGCGGGTCGTTGGTGTGCGCGGCGGGTGCGACGCCCCACAGCGCGCCGCAACTGGGTACCAGTCGGGCGTTGACGGTGCAGGCGTTCGGTACCGCCTCGGACCGGGGCGGGGCCGACCTTCTGGGCTCCTGGGTGCTGGACGAGGAGAGTGGTCCGAGGTCGATCGGGGACGTCGCGGTCACCGCCAGACCGATCACCAGACCACCGATCGCCACAGCGCTCAGTACCGGCCAGGCACGAAACCGCATCGTCCGACCTCCTCCAGCGTTGTCACCCGTAGCTACTGGATAGCAGCGTTCAGGCGTGGAATATCGGTATTCACCGATCTTTCGTGCTACTGGGCGACGGACCTCCTCACCTCCTCCCGGAGCCCCGACACACATCGAGCCCAGTACGAAATGTAGTTATGGCATCACATAAGGTAGGGACCTGGCAATCTCGTTTCTGGCATAAAGTCATGTTGCGATTACAGAGAGAGCGCATGACGGCACGGACGGCGCGTGAGCGCCCCATTGACGGCGAAAGGCCCCACCCGATGGACGTAACCCGCCCTGCGCCCGCGGATCTGCGCGACCACATTGCGATCCTGCGCCGTAACTGGTGGCTGGTACTCGCCTTGACCGCGCTCGGACTGGCCGCCGCCGCGGCGGCCACCACCCAACTCCCCCGTACCTACGAGTCGGTGACCTCGGTGCTGGTACTGCCGGCCGGAGACCAGGACGCCAACGCCGAGGGCGGCCGCACCAAGGCCACCATCAACCTCGACACCGAGGCGCAGCTGGTCCGGTCCACCGCCGTCGCGGCGCGCGCCGGCGCCCAGCTGCACACCCGTACCGCGCCCAGCCAGCTCAGCGACCGGGTCACCGTGTCGGTGCCGCCGAACAGTACGGTCCTGGACATCACGTTCGCCGCGGGCGACGCGCACGCCGCGCAGGCCGGCTCGCACGCGTTCGCCACCGCGTACCTGGCCAACCGGGTGGACGCCGCCCAGCTGTCCGCCGACGCCGACGCCCGGGCGCTGCACGCGCAGGTCGACAAGATCACCGGGCAACTGCAGGACATCTCCACCCAGCTCGCCGGCACCGCCAATCCGTCCGACCAGGTCGTGCTGCAGACCAAGAAGCGCAACCTCTCCCAGCAGCTCGACGCCCTCACCAGTCGGCTCAGCGAAACCTCCGCCACCCCGGTCAACGGCGGGCGGATCATCAGCGCCGCGTCGCTGCCCGGTTCGCCGGCCAGCCCGGTCCCCCAGGTCAACCTGGCCGCCGGCGGCGTCGTCGGGCTCATCCTCGGTTTCCTGGTGGCGCTGCTGCGCGCCCGGCTGGACCGGCGGATCCGGTGCGCCGACGACGTACGCCGGCACGTGGGGATTCCCGTGCTGGCCGCGCTGACCGGACCGCCCGACCGGCTGCTCCCGCCGACCACGCACGACGGCCGGATCTTCAGCCGGCTGCGCAACGAACTGACCTCGCCACGGGACACCCGTCGCCCGATGGTCGTGGTGATCGGCACCTCCAGCGGACCCGCCGCCACCGCCGTCGCCGCCAACCTGGCGGCCGCGTTCGGCCGGACCGGCCACGACACCGTGCTGGTCGCCGCCGCGACCGACGCCGCCCTGCACGGCACCGCGAGCGCGCTGGTCGACGTGCCCGCCACGCCCGGCTGGTCCGACGTACTGACCGGCGGTACCCGGCTCGACGACGCCCTGCGCGCCGCGCCCCGGGAACCCTCCCTGCGGGTACTGCCGACCGGCGGTTCGGCGAGCGCGAGCGGGCTGTGCCAGTCCGAGGCCGCCCGCAGCACGCTGACCCGGCTGCGGGAACTCGCCGATCACGTGGTGGTGGCCGCGCCGGACGCCCGTAGCGGCGCGGACGCCCAGACCCTCGCGAGCCTCGCCGACGCGGCCATCCTCGCCGTGGAGATGCGGGTGACCCGACGCGAGGACGTCCTCGACGCGGTCGAGCAGCTGCACCGGGTCGGTACCCCCCTGCTGGGCGCGGTGCTGGTGCCGGCGATGGCGCCGATCACCGTCGAGGAGACGGCCGACGACCCGATGGCCGACTTCACCGACGGGCCCGAGCAGGCCGACGCCGCACGCGC
>JBAUUM010000185.1:0-2310 GCA_049582705.1 Actinocatenispora sp. | reverse complement strand
GCGGAGCACCCGACCGGGCACCGGTGCCCGACGGGGGTCCCGACGGGACGGCGCGGCCGACCGAGGGCGGACCCGCCGACGGCACCGTGACCGGCGTACGACTGCCGTCCGGGCTGGTACTGCTGCTGCCGCCCGGCTCACCACCACTCACCCACGCCGACCAGGCGGCCGTCCGGGCCGCCGCGCAGCCGCTGGTGGACATGCTGATCCAGCGTGGACTCATGGAAACCGCAGAGTTCGGAGGAGCACGATGACTGTCTCGGTGTCCCGGATCAGTGACGAGGAACTCGACCGCCTCGGCGGTGTACGTTCCGCGCCGGCGCGACCGCGTCCGACCGATGGTGACGCTGCCGGCCCCGAGGAGGACGCCGGCACCGGCGCGCTGTCCACCGACCGTGGGAACCTTCCGCTCGACCGGCTGGACCTGCGGGCGAGCGTCACCGGGCTCACCGCCCGTACCGTGCTGACCCAGGGCTTCCGCAACCCGTACGACGAGCCTCTGGAGGCCACGTACATCTTCCCGCTGCCGGACCGCGCCGCGGTGACCGCGCTGCGGATGGAGGTCGCCGACCGGGTCGTCGAGGGCGAGCTCAAGGAGCGTGGCGAGGCCAGGCAGCAGTACGACCAGGCGATCGCGGCCGGTCAGCGCGCCTCCATCGCCGAGGAGGAACGGCCCGAGGTCTTCACCATGCGGGTCGGCAACATCCCGCCGGGCGAACGGGTGAGCGTGCGGCTGACCCTGGACGGACCGCTGCCCTTCGAGGACTCCGGTGCCACGTACCGGTTTCCGCTGGTCGTCGCGCCCCGCTACATCCCGGGCGCGGCGTTGGACGGCGAGTCGGTGGGCGACGGCACGGAGTCGGACACCGACGCGGTGCCCGACGCCTCCCGGATCACCCCACCGGTCCTGCTGCCGGGCTTCCCCAACCCGGTACGGCTGACGATCTCCGTCGATGTCGACCCCGGTGGCCTGCCGTTGACCGAGGTCCGTTCCAGCCTGCACACGGTGACCACGGAGCCGGACGGCGACCGTACCCACCTGGAGATCCAGCCGGGGGAGCGGGTGGACCGCGACTTCATCCTCCGGTTGGCCTACGCCGCCGGCGCCGCGCCCGCCACGGCGCTCACCGTGGTGTCCGACGACCCGTCGGCCGACGCCGACGGGGGCGCGGAGCGGTTCGGTGACGGCACCTTCCGGCTGACGGTGCTGCCGCCCGAGGAGTCCTCGGTGGGCCGGCCGCGCGACGTCGTCCTGCTGCTCGACCGCTCCGGCAGCATGTCGGGGTGGAAGATGGTGGCCGCCCGCCGGGCTGCCGCCCGCATCGTGGACACCCTGACCGACGCGGACCGGTTCGCGGTGCTGCTGTTCGACACCGTGGTGGAACGACCGGTCGGGTTGCCCGAGGGCCTGACCCGGGCCACCGACCGCAACCGCTACCGGGCCGTGGAGTCGTTGGCCCGTACGGAGGCGCGGGGCGGCACGGAAATGCTCCAGCCGCTGATCGACGGCGTCGATCTACTCACCGACGCCGACCGCGACAGGGTGCTGGTGCTCGTCACCGACGGCCAGGTGGGCAACGAGGACCAGATCGTGGGCCAGATGTCCGACCCGCTGCGCGCGCTGCGGGTGCACACGGTGGGCATCGACCGGGCCGTCAACGCGGGCTTCCTCGGCCGCCTGGCGACGCTCGGCGCCGGCCGGTGCGAACTGGTGGAGTCCGAGGACCGGCTGGACGAGGCGATGGACCGGATCCACCGGCGGATCGCGTCGCCGGTCGTGTCCGGGCTGCGTTTCGCCGCCGAGGGTCTCGACGTGGTGGCCGACTCGCTCGCCCCGTCCCGGCTGCCCGACCTGTTCACCGGTGCCCCGGTGGTGGTCTCCGGTCGGTTCCGCGGCGCACCGGCCGGGTCGGTCCGGCTGGAGGGCGTCCGGCCGGACGGCGAGCCGTGGAGCACCACCGTGCCGGTGAGCCGGGCCGAGGGGAACACGGCAGCCGCCGTCTGGGCGCGCGCCCGGCTGCGCGACCTGACCGACCGCTACGCGGTCGGCGGCGCCGACCTCGTCGGCCAGGAGGAGCGGATCGTCGCGACCTCGCTGCGGTTCGGCGTACTGTCCCGGTTCACCGCGTTCGTGGCGGTCGACACCCGGGTGGTCACCGACGGGTCCGGCCCGCGCCGGGTCACCCAGCCGGTGGAACTGCCGTCCGGCTGGACGGCCCCCACTGCGGCCCCGGCGCCCGGCGGCGCCGGTGGCATGGTGCCGATGGGGTTCGGATCGGCGGACAGCTATGCCGCCGCCCCGGCGGCCCA
>JBAUUM010000184.1:0-1718 GCA_049582705.1 Actinocatenispora sp. | reverse complement strand
GGCCGGCCCGCCCGCGCCGATCGGTGAGACCGCGACGGCGGCCGACCGACCCGGCGGGCACGGGTACCTGCTGGCCGGGCTCGGCGTAGGGCTCTGCTTCGTGCTGGTGGTGCTGCTCTACCAGATGACCTACGAGCTGCCGCTGCCGTTCGACAACCGGGTCCTGCCGGTGCTCGCCGCGGCGCTGCTCGGGCTCGCCGGCACCGGCGTACGTCCCGGCCCGACCCCGGCCGACGCCGAACCGGCACCCCGGCCCGGGGCGCACGAACCGAACGCCGAGGAACGGGACGAGAAGCGGGCCCGCCGCGGTCGGTTCGCCCCGCTCGCCGGCGTACCGGCCGTGCTGCTGCTCGTGCCGGTGCTGATGCTGGTGACCTCGCCGAGCCCGGCACCCACCGGAACGGACGGCGACGCGCTGCGGCTGGTGACCTGGAACCTGCACTACGGCGTCAACAACGAAGCCGCGGTCGATCCGGGCACGATCTCCGGGGTACTGCGCGCGCAGCATCCGGACGTGATCCTGCTGCAGGAGGTGGACCGGGGCTGGGCGATCGGCGGCGGCACCGACCTGGTCGAGTGGCTGTCCCGGTCGCTGGCCATGCCGTACGTCTGGTCGCCGGCGGCGGACGGCCAGTTCGGCAACGTCATCCTGTCCAGCCTCCCGATCTCGGACGTGCGGACCGGTCAGTTGCCGTACGGCGCCGGGCCGCAGCATCGCTCGTACGCCTCCGCGAAGGTCGAGCTGACCTCGGGGCAGAAGCTGCGGGTGATGACCGCGCACCTGCAGGACCACACGGACAACCACGCGACCCGGCTGGCGGAGATCAACACGCTGCTGGGGCACTGGGGCCACGACAACCCGGCCGTCATCGCCGGTGACTTCAACGCCATGCCCGGCTGGTCGGAGATCCGCCGGTTCGACCGCGCCGGGCTGGTCAGCGCGCAGGACGCCGGTGGTCACGGCGGCATGCTGACCTCGCCGACGGACCGGCCGCGGTACCGCCCGGACTGGATCTTCGGCACCGACGACGTGTCGTTCCGCGACTTCGCGAGACCGCGCAGCCAGGCGTCGGACCACTTTCCGCTGGTGGTGACGGTCGACCTCGGCTGATCCACCGACGTCGTGCCGCGTCCCACGCTGCGTCGCGATCACCGGCCGGCCGCCGCGCGGATGCGTCGTGGCAGGGTGGTGCGCATGCGCATCGAGGTGGTCCGGGGTGATCTCACCGAGCAGGCCGTGGACGCGATCGTGAACGCGGCGAACTCGTCGCTGCTGGGCGGCGGCGGGGTCGACGGCGCGATCCACCGGCGCGGTGGCCCGGACATCCTGGCCGCCTGCCGTGACCTCCGCGGCTCCCGGTACGGCCGGGGCCTGCCGACGGGGGAGGCCGTCGCCACGACCGCGGGCAGGCTGCCGGCCCGATGGGTGATCCACACGGTGGGCCCGGTGTACGCGGCCGACGAGGACCGCTCCGAGCTGCTGCGCGCCTGCTACCGCAACGCGCTGCGGGTCGCCGACGAGCTGGACGCGGACACGGTGGCGTTCCCGCTGATCTCCGCCGGCATCTACCGGTGGCCCGCCGAGGACGCGGTGCGCCAGGCCTTCGACGCGCTCCAGGCGGCCGGAGCGGCCGGAGCGGCCGTCCGGGTGGCCCGGCTGGTGCTACTGGAGCAGGACCGGTACGAGCTGGCCCGCCGGTTGGCGCCCACCACCTGAC
>JBAUUM010000183.1:0-2788 GCA_049582705.1 Actinocatenispora sp. | reverse complement strand
GACATCTTCGGACCCGAGCTGGTCGAGCGGCGTACCACGAGTTCCGGCGTGAACACGAAGTCGGCGTGTGTGGTGGGCGTCCCGCCGATCTCCTCCAGCAGCGCGTCCACCGCGGCCAGGCCCATCGCGTCCACCGGCTGACGGATCGTGGTCAGCGGTGGGTCGGTGAAGGCGATCAGCGGCGAATCGTCGAAGCCGATGACCGACACGTCGTGCGGCACCTGGAGGCCGCGGTCCCGGACGGCGCGGATCGCGCCGAGCGCCATCAGATCGCTCGCGCAGACCAGTGCGGTGCACCGACGGTCCAGCAGCGCGTTGGCCGCCGCGTTACCGCCCTCGACCCCGAACAGGGAGTGCTGCACGAGCCCGTCGTCGGCCTCCCCGAGCATCGCGGTGACGGCGGCGGTGAAGCCCTCGATCTTGCGGAGTACCGGGATGAACCGGCGCGGACCCACGGCCAGGCCGATCCGTTCGTGCCCCTGCCGGACCAGGTGCTCCACGGCCAGCCGCATGGCGGCCCGGTCGTCGGTGGAGACGAACGGCGCGCTGATCGCGTCGCTGTACCCGTTGATCATCACGAACGGCACGCCCAGCCCGACCAGCCGGGTGTACCGGCTCATGTCGGCGGTGGAGTCGGCGTGCAGGCCGGACACGAACACGATGCCGGTGACCTCACGCTCCAGCAGCGAGTCGACGAGTTCGTCCTCGGTGGAGCCGCCCGGCGTCTGGGTGCACAGCACCGGGGTGTACCCGTACCGGGTCAGGGCGCGCTCGATGACCTGCGCGAACGCCGGGAAGATCGGGTTGTTCAGCTCGGGGGTGATCAGGCCGATGAGGCCGGCGCTGCGCCGCCGCAGGGTGGCGGGCCGCTCATAACCGAGCACGTCCAGGGCGGCGAAGACGTTCTGCCGGGTGGCGGACGCGACCCCCGGCTTGCCGTTCAGCACTCGGCTGACGGTGGCTTCGCTGACACCGGCCTGGGTCGCGATGTCCGACAGTCGGGGCCCCACGTTGTGAGACTGTACCGGCCCGCCGGCCGGCTGATCTCCAGCCGGCCGGCGGATGTGCCGGTTCAGCGCCACGTGTCGTCGACCGCCATGGTCGGTCCGGCGCCGACGGTGGCGGAGCGGTTCGGGTCGCTCTCCCAGACCACCGCGCCGCTGGCGTCCTTCTTGATGTACTTGTACTGGAACGTGCTGCCGGTGGGCAGGCCGGCCGTGCCCCGCCAGACCGGGTAGTCCGCCGCTGACAGCGGCACGTCGCGGTCGGTGTCCCAGGAGCCGAGTGCCGGCACCGAGCCCACCACGGAGACGTTCTGCCCGGGCACGGTGCTGGCGGTGACGTTGAACGTCACCTGCGTCGTACTGCCGTTGTCCACCTTGGACTGTGCGTCGACGGCGACCGCGTCGGTGGCGCCGACCTGCACGTTGGCCGTACCGGAGCCGTCCACGGTGACGGTCGGCCCGGTGCAGGCGCCGTCGGACACCGTGCCGTGCACGACGTCGCAGTACGTGCCGGCGGCCAGACCCGTGTCGAAGCTCTGCTGCAGCGTGCCGCCGACGTTGTTGACGACCATGAAGCCCTGGTCGCCGCGGCCGAACGCGATCCGGTCGTTGCCGTCCGACCACCAGTGGGTGACGGGCTGGCCGGCGACCGCGTTGTGGAAGCCGACCATGCCGGTGACCTGGGGCCGACGGTGCTCACATTCCCAGCCGCTGCCGCAGGTCACGCCGGACACCCGACCATCGCTGCCGGCCGGCGGGGACTGGTCGTTGTCGCTGAACGTGAAGCTGGACATCACCTTCGGCGTGCCGTAGTTCCAGCCGAGCATGAACTCGTCGGCCAGCGTGTACGTGGCGCCGTCCTTGTACGACAGGGTGCTTCCGTTGCGCTGCGTGTCGTGGTTGTCCACGAACGAGACGGCCTTGTCGCCGGGCTCCATCCCGGACTCGCCGAAGTGCTGCAGGTCGGCCAGGTTGCCGCCGGTGAACGCGGACTTCAGCGTGGTGCCGTAGCGGAACTCCAGCAGACTGCCGGTGCCCTCGTACTGGGAGGGCTGCACGGCCTCGCCGGCCCCGTACGTGACCTCCTGGTAGACGTAGGCGGGCCGGGTCAGCTGGGCCTCGATCGCCGCGATGTCGGTGGGGTCGACGTGCTTCGCGGCGTCCACGCGGAACCCGTCCACGCCGAGGCCGAGCAGGTCGTTGAGGTACCCGGCGAGCTTGCCGCGCACGTAGTCGCTCTCGGTGCGCAGGTCGGAGAGGCTGACCAGCTCACACTTCTGCACCTCGGTCCGGTTGCCGTAGTCGTGGATCTGGCCGTCCGACTGGGGGCAGTCACCGGGGTAGTGGTGGAAGTCGTTGCCGGAGTACAGGCCCGGGTAGTCGTACTTGTCCGGGAAGGTGGTGCCGCCGTAGCCGGTGTTGCCCTGGCCGGTCATGTGGTTGAGGACCGCGTCGGCGTACACCTTGACGCCCGCGTCGTGGCAGGCGCCGACCATGGCGCTGAACTGGTCGCGGTTGCCCATCCGGCTGGTGAGCTGGTAGCTGACCGGCTGGTACACCTCCCACCACGGGTGGTTGGCGACGGTGACCGACTCCGCCGGCGGCGACACCTGCACGGCGCCGTACCCGTCCGGGCCGAGGTGGTTGGTGCACTCGTCGGCGACGGACGTCCACGGCCATTCGAAGAGGTTCGCGATCACGTCGTGGCCGGCGGTCGCGTCCGGGGCCGTGGCGTGCCCGGTGGCATGCCGGTCCGCCGGCGCGGCCGGCGGCGCGGCGTACGC
>JBAUUM010000182.1:0-14398 GCA_049582705.1 Actinocatenispora sp. | reverse complement strand
GGCCTCCGCCGCGCGACCCACCGGGCGCTCGCGCTCGTCGTGGCGCGGTTCCGTCAGGACCCCGCCCCGGCACGGTTCGTGCTGTCGCGGTGGTGATCTGCGGTCGTGGGGGCGGTCCCGGGCGGTCCCGGGCGCCGGTACGGGTCCTCGTCACAACAGTGGGTCGATCGGGGCTCAGCCGGGTACTGGCGGCACCGCGTGGGCCACCGGACGGTTCCTGCGTCCGGCCCCGGCGGAGCCCGGTACGCGGGCCGGCACGGTGTGCGCCGGAGCGGCGGTGATCCGGTCCGGGATCATTCCTTGTCAGACGAAAACAATGGGCTCCGTCATTCCGCGGACCGGTCGGGACAATCCGAGAGGAACCGATGTTCCCGAATTCCGTGCGTAGGCAATCTTTGAGTGCGGAATAATAAACGGTGGACACACTCCGGATCCCCCGGCGACCAACCGGTGCCGACCGGGCCACCATCCGCCAGCGCCAGCAATAGCGCAGGTCAACACCACGGTTGCGGGAAAAGCGACCGGAAACTGTGACGCCGGGCACCATTCGGTCGGTCGACTTTCCTCGCACAGGACAGCGGGGTTCGAAATGCTTCAAAGGAGGTACCGGAAATGTGCCCGGCCAGCGCACGCTACCCCCTTTGAGGCACGCCTCTTGGTCTGGGCGCGAGGTCTCTATTAGAGTCCAAGCATTCCCCAGGAACAGCAGAGGAGCCCCCCTATGCAGTTCACATTGCTCGGCCCGCTGCAGGTCATCCATTCCGGAAAAGCGATCACGCCGAGCGCCCCGAAGGTCCGGCAGGTTCTCGCCCTGCTGCTGCTGCGCTCGAACCAGATGGTCGGCATGGACTCGGTCATCGAGGAGCTGTGGAACGGCCACCCACCGAGAAGCGCGGTCACCACCGCCCAGACGTACATCTACCAGCTGCGCAAGGCCTTCGCCGCCACCTCCACGGACAGCGACGCCGAGAGTCTGCTCGGCACGTCCTCGCCCGGGTACTGCCTGAGCATCGAGGACGACCAACTGGACTACCGACGCTTCGACCGGCTGGTACTGCAGTCGCAGGACGAGCAGGCCGCGGGCCGGACCGGCCGGGCGGCGGAGCTCGTCGAGCAGGCCCTGGACATGTGGACCGGTCGCGCGCTGTCCAACGTCTACTGTGGACCGATGCTGACCAGCTACGCCGCGCATCTGGAGGAGAAGCGCATGGCGGCCCTCGAGCTGCACATCCAGCTCGACATGCAGCTGGGCCGGCACCGGAAACTCATCGCGGAGCTGCGCAGCCTGGTGGCGGCGCACCCGTTCAACGAGTGGATCCACGCGCAGCTGATCCTGGCGCTGAGCAAGGCCGGTCGCCGGAACGAGGCGCTGCAGTCGTACCACAGCGTGCGCGCCATGCTGAACGCCGAACTCGGCCTCGACCCGTCTGCCGAGCTGCAGCGGGTGCACCACGAGATCCTGACCGACAGCGGGCCCCGGGCCGAGCAGGCACCGGCGCGGTTCCCGGTGCGGCCCACGGTCTCGCTGGCCTGACCGGGATGTCCCGACGCGACCAGGCAGGCCACGTCGGGCATCCGTACCGACACGCCACACGGCCCGGGTCGAGCATGCTGCTCGGCCCGGGCCGCTGCGTGCCGAACGGAGAAGCCGCGGGTGGCGGCCCCTGCCGTCCATCCCGCGGCTTCCGCGTCACCGATCCGCGCTGCTACGCCCTGCTGCCCGCCACCCCGGACGCCCGTCCCCGCAACGGCAGGACGGGCCGTGGAGTGAAACGCTGGGCACGCTGCTCCCCGGCCACCCGACCGAACGGCCGGAGCAGGATGCCCTTGTTGACCGCGTCGACCCGGGACACCGCACCCAGTTTCGCGAAGATGTTCCGCAGGTGCCGCTTGACCGTGCCTTCCGCGATGTACAGCCGTGACGCGATCTGCTTGTTGGTCAGCCCCTGGGCGACCTGCCGCAGCACCTCGTTCTCCCGGAACGACAGCCGGTCGTCCGACTCGTCGTGCTCGGCGTCGTCGTCCATGGTCGGCACCGACACCAGGACCGGCTGGTCGTCGGCGACCACCCGGCGGACGAGCGCGACGAACTCCAGCCTCGTGGCGGTCTTGGTGAGGTACGCACCCACGTCCAGCGGGATGATCTCGCGCATCGTCAACGGGCGCGTCTCGGGCGCCATGGCGACGATCCTGGAGCGGGGCGACGAATCCTTCAGCACCCGGAACTGGGTGGCCATGTCACCGCCGCCCATGGTGCTGATGATCATGACGTCGGGCCGGAACGCACGCGCCCATTTCACCGCGACGCCGTGGTCTCCGGTGTCGCCGACCACGGAGAGATCCGGCTCGGCCGAGAGCGTGTCACGCAGAGCCTCGCGAAACAACGTATGGCCGTCAATGAGAAGAATCGATAAAGGAACACGGCCAGCTTTTGTAACCACGAATCCCCGATCTTTCCGGTGTCGGTCATTGAGGTTACCCAACCAGCGAATGTTCGATACGACCGCGAATTACCCCGGCCATCATCTGGTCTTTGACGGCCGGATCAAACTGACGTTGGCAGACCACGACGTGCGCACAAGAAAGCGGCCGGCCCGGAAGGGACGGGTGGCCACCGGACAACGATATGAGCGTGTTCCTACGAGGCGTGATCCCCGGTGAGACCCACCTTCTCACCAGCGGCCACCCACAGAACACGCGTTCATGGCTAGGCGCACTATCGGCTGGTCATCGGCCCACATCTGCTCAGCTCGCCGCCCGAACAGTTCACCGATCGGAAACCCTTCCCTGCCAGTTGACGTGGACCTCCGTACGTAAGGATGTCGTCATTTCACAATCGTTCCGGATCTTAGCATGACCATCCGGTCGGTCGCTACCTTTATTCTCATAAAGGTACTCGATCCCTGGGTAATCACCTAACGTAGGCGCCAATAGTTCTCCGATGACTTGACGGGTGACGTTCACCACCGCGGGAAAGCCATTGACCTGCAACGACGGGCCCGCACGATGCGCACCGGAACGTGCCCACCGTGACGATTGCACCAGGTCGCCGCGGCGCCGGTGATGACAGTGCCACCGCCCCGGGAGAGGACGGTCGCCGACGCCGGTGCCGCGGGCCCACGAGGCGACGGACGTCGACGGCTCGCAGCCTTCCCGGACACCGACGATGCCCGGCCACACCCGGCCGCGGCCATCCGGGGCCGCTGCCTCGACACCTCGCCCGGCACGTCCTGGTCCCACCCCCGTCCGACAGCCGGACCGACCGCGTGACCAGCCACAACACCCACGTCCCGGGTTACCGCGCCGACCTGCCGGCGCCGGCCCTTCGGGGCCACACAGCACCCACGGCGGCGCCGGGACGCCGTGGGCGGCACCCCGGCACCGCCACCGTGGCCGCGCGCTCGAACGCCCTTCAAGAACGGATCCGTACGGTTCGGTCGTCCGGTGGCAGCGAGAAGGGCGCGACATGACAAACACTCAGAACCGACCCGTGGACGCACAATCACTGGCACGACTCAGTACCGCCTACGCGGAAGCGCGCATTCTGCACAGCGCCGTGGACCTCGGCATTTTCGAAACGCTCGCGAACAATCCCGCGACCGAGGCGGAGATTCGCGAGAAGACCGGCCTGCACGCGCGTTTCGCCCGGGACTTCCTGGGCGCTCTGGTCACGCTCGGCCTGCTCGAACGGACCGGCCGGACCTATCGCAACAGCGCCGTCGCCGACGAGTTCCTGACACCGTCCGGCCCGGTGTTCCTCGGTGGCCGGATCAGGACCGCGAGCACCCGGCACTACCACACCTGGGGGCACCTCACCGATGCCCTGCGGGACGGCGAGCCGAAGGCGGGCGGCGGTCAGGCGTTCGAGGAACTCGGCCGTGACCCCGCCAAGGCCCGTAACTTCCTGGTCCACATGGACGCGAACAACGGCCAGGTCGCCCCGCAGCTGGTCGAGCACGTCGACTGGTCGACCTACCGCTCCTTCGTCGACGTCGGTGGTGCGCGCGGCAACGTCGCGGCGCAGCTGGTCAAGGCGCTTCCGCACCTGACCGGCGGGGTGTTCGAGCTGCCCTACGTCGAACCGTTCTTCGACGAGTTCGTGGCCTCCCTCGGACTCACCGACCGGCTGACCTTCCATGCCGGGAGCTTCTTCGACGCACCGCTGCCGGCCACCGACGTCGTCGTCTTCGGCCACGTGCTGCACGACTGGACCGCGGAGAAGCGTCAGGAGCTGCTGGAGAAGGCGTTCAGCGCAATCTCCCCCGCCGGCGCCGTCGTCATCTACGACCAGATGCTGGACGACGAGGCGCCCGACCTGCGCAGCCTGATCGGCAGCCTCAACGTGGGTCTCATCACCGGCGGCTCCGAGTACACCGTCGGGGAATGCCGCGAGCAGGTGGAGAAGGCCGGCTTCCGGTACGGCTACGACGTGAAGCTTCCCCGCGGCAACGACACGGTCGTGGTGGGCGTCAAGGAGGCGTGACCGGCGCGGCCCTGTCGATGGCCGCCCGGCCACACCGTGACCCGGCCCGCGTCGCCCGGCCCCGCATCACCGGCCCGGCGCCGAGGTGCCCGCCAGGCTGCGGGGCGGCCGCGCGGTCGTTACCGTTAGATGCGATGACCGGAAGAATCCCGATCGAGCAGGTCTCCCCAGTGGTGGACTGCGGTCGACACATGGCCAAGGCCGTCGTCGGCGAGCGACTGACGGTCGCCGCCACCGTGTACCGGGAGGGCCACGACGCGCTCGGCTGCAACGTCGTCTGGCGTACCCCCGGGGGGATACGGCAGCCCTTCACCCGGATGTCCACGCTGCCCGACGGGCGGGACCGGTGGGGCGCCGAGATCGAGCCCGACCTGATGGGCCGGTGGACCTACACGATCGAGGCCTGGGGCGACCCGTACCGCACCTGGCACCACAACGTCACCGCGAAGATCGATGCCGGCCAGTCCGCCGACGATCTGGCGAACGACCTGGCCGAAGGCGCCGACGTGCTGGTCCGGGCGGCTCGCCTGGTGCCCAGGGAGGAACGGCCCCGGGTCACCGCCGCGGCCCAGGCGCTGCGCGACGAGGACCTCGACCTCTACCACCGGGTCTCCGCCGCGCTGGGGCTGGCCGACCTGCTGTGGCAGTTCCCGGTCCGGGAACTGGTCAGCCGGTCCTCGACGTACTCGATCTGGGTCGACCGGCCGAGGGCGCTGTTCGGCTCCTGGTACGAGTTCTTCCCGCGCTCCGAGGGTGCGGTGCTGCCCGACCCGGGGCACGACGCGGTGTCTCCCCCGGTGCACGGCACGTTCAAGACCGCCGAGGAGCGGCTGCCGGCGATCGCCGCGATGGGGTTCGACGTGGTCTACCTGCCGCCGATCCACCCGATCGGCGCGGTGAACCGCAAGGGGAAGAACAACGCCCTCGTCGCCGAGCCGGACGACGTGGGCGTGCCGTGGGCGATCGGGTCCGCCGACGGCGGGCACGACGCGATCCACCCGCAGCTGGGCACGCTGGAGGACTTCGACTCGTTCGTCGCGCGCACCCGCGAGCTGGGCATGGAGGTCGCCCTCGACCTGGCCCTACAGTGCGCGCCGGACCACCCGTGGGTGCGGGCGCATCCGGAGTGGTTCACCCAGCGCGCCGACGGCTCCATCGCGTACGCGGAGAACCCGCCGAAGAAGTACCAGGACATCTACCCGGTCAACTTCGACCGCGACCCGGCCGGGATCCGGGCCGAGGTGCTGCGGGTGGTCAAGTACTGGATCGCCCACGACGTGAAGGTGTTCCGGGTCGACAACCCGCACACCAAGCCGGTCAACTTCTGGCAGTGGCTGATCGGCACGGTGCACGCCGAGCACCCGGACGTACTGTTCCTGGCCGAGGCGTTCACCCGGCCGTCGATGATGCACGGGCTGGCCAAGGCGGGTTTCACCCAGTCGTACACGTACTTCACCTGGCGCACCGGCAAGCAGGAACTGATCGACTACGGCACCGAACTGGTCGGCTCGCTGGACCACATGCGGCCCAACTTCTGGACCAACACGCCCGACATCCTGCACGCCAGCCTCCAGCAGGGCGGGCCGCCGATGTTCAAGATCCGGGCCGTGCTGGCCAGCATGATGACCCCCAGCTGGGGCATGTACACCGGCTACGAACTGTACGAGCACCGGCCCAGACACGAGGGCAGCGAGGAGTACCTGGACTCCGAGAAGTACCAGCTGCGACCCCGTGACTGGGCGGCGGCCGCCGCCGAGGGGCGCACCCTCGCCCCGTACATCACCAGGCTGAACGAGATCCGGCGGGCCAACCCCGCGCTGCGGCAGATGCGCGAACTGACGTTCCACCCGATCGACAACGACGCGATGCTGTGCTTCTCCAAGCGTGACCATCGGACCGGCAATACCGTTCTCGTGGTGTGCCTGCTGGATTCGCACGGCACCCATTGGGGCAATACCGCACTGGAGCTGCCTGCGCTCGGGCTCGACTGGTCGGAACGGTTCCGGGTGCGTGACGAGTTCACCGGCGCGGAGTACGACTGGGGCCAGTTCAACGCGGTACGGCTCGACCCGTACCAGGAACCGGCCCACGTGTTCACGGTTCACCCGTACCGGTGACGGTCTCGCGCCGCACGGCTGGGTAGCCGTGTGTGGACGGCAGGATCTTCATCGGTAGCGAGGCGAGGTGTGCGGTGAGCGAGACAATGGCCCGACTCCATCCTGCTGTCAGCGGAGATCCTGCTCAGAGCGAGGGCAGTCACGTCACCGCGGACGGCCAGGTGACCCATCCGGGGGCGGAGGACTACCGGTCGGCGCGGGCGCTGCCCACCGACCCGGTGTGGTTCAAGCGCGCCGTCTTCTACGAGGTACTGGTCCGGGCGTTCTTCGACTCGACCGCCGACGGGTGCGGCGACCTGCGCGGGCTGACCGCGAAGCTCGACTACCTGTCCTGGCTGGGCGTGGACTGCCTGTGGCTGCCGCCGTTCTACCAGTCGCCGCTGCGCGACGGCGGATACGACATCGCCGACTTCTACCAGGTGCTGCCCGAGTTCGGCACCGTCGAGGACTTCGTCCTGCTGCTGGACGAGGCACACAAGCGCGGCATCCGGGTCATCACCGACCTGGTCATGAACCACACCTCCGACCAGCATCCCTGGTTCCAGGAGTCCCGCCGCGAGCCGGACGGCCCGTACGGCGACTACTTCGTCTGGTCCGACGGCGACGAGCGCTACCCGGACGCCCGGATCATCTTCGTGGACACCGAGGAGTCGAACTGGACGTACGACCCGGTGCGCCGCCAGTTCTACTGGCACCGGTTCTTCTCCCACCAACCGGACCTGAACTACGACAACCCGGCCGTGCAGGAGGAGATGATCAACGTCCTGCGGTTCTGGCTGGACCTGGGCATCGACGGGTTCCGGATGGACGCGGTGCCGTACCTGTTCGAGCGGGACGGCACCAACTGCGAGAACCTGCCCGAGACGCACGAGTTCCTGCGCTCGGTGCGCAAGGTCGTGGAGGACGAGTACCCGGGTCGGGTCCTGCTGGCCGAGGCGAACCAGTGGCCCTCCGACGTGGTGGACTACTTCGGCGAGGCGGAGCACGGCGGCGACGAGTGCCACATGGCGTTCCACTTCCCGCTGATGCCGCGCATCTTCATGGCGGTGCGGCGGGAGTCCCGGTTCCCGATCTCGGAGATCATCGCCCAGACCCCGGACATCCCGTCCGGTTGCCAGTGGGGCATCTTCCTGCGCAACCACGACGAGCTGACCCTGGAGATGGTCACCGACGACGAACGTGACTACATGTACGGCGAGTACGCGAAGGACCCGCGGATGCGGGCCAACATCGGCATCCGTCGGCGCCTCGCCCCGCTGCTGGACAACGACCGCAACCAGCTCGAGCTGTTCACCGCGATGCTGCTGTCGCTGCCCGGCTCGCCGATCCTGTACTACGGCGACGAGATCGGCATGGGCGACAACATCTGGCTCGGCGACCGGGACGCGGTCCGCACCCCGATGCAGTGGACGCCGGACCGCAACGCCGGCTTCTCCCAGGCCAACCCGGGTCGGCTGTACCTGCCGACGATCATGGATCCGATCTACGGGTACCAGACGATCAACGTCGAGGCGCAGCTGAACTCGTCGGCGTCGCTGCTGCACTGGACGCGGCGGATGATCGAGGTCCGCAAGCGGCATCCCGCCTTCGCGCTGGGCGACTTCCACGACCTGGGCGGCTCGAACCCGTCGGTACTGTCCTACCTGCGCGAGTACCGGGGGCACGCCGACCCGGGCGACACCTCGTCGCCGCGGATCCACGACGTGGTGCTGTGCGTCAACAACCTGTCCCGCTTCCCGCAGCCCATCGAGCTGAACCTGCGTGCCTGGGAGGGCTGGACGCCGGTGGAGCTGTCCGGGCTGGTGCCGTTCCCGCCGATCGGCGAGCTGCCCTACCTGCTCACCCTGCCGGGGCACGGCTTCTTCTGGTTCCAGATCAGCGCGCCCGACGAGGGCGCCTGAGGTCGCGGACGAGATCGCCGGGAGGACAGCAGCGTCGACACCACCGCGCCGCGAGCGAGAGGGAGTGCGAGTCGTATGAGTGAGGACGCGAGACGCCGGTCGGTACCGCCGGAGTCGGGTCGCACGGCGGCGCCGGCCGGCGCCGCGGACCGGGCCGCGGCCCTCGTCGCCGCACTGCCCGGTTGGCTGCCCGAGCAGCGGTGGTTCGCCGGCAAGGGTCGGACGCTGATCGGCGTGACGCCGGTGCACGTCGTCGAGCTGGCCGGTCCGGCCGGCGGCGAGGTCGTGCTGGACCACCTGGTCGTCGAGGTGAGCTACGAGCGGGACGAGCCGGAGCGCTACCAGCTGATGGTCGGCTACCGCGCGGACCTGCCGGAACGGCTGGAGCACGTCCGGATCGGCACCGTCGGCGGGCTCGTCGGCTACGTCGCCGAATGGGACGAGGACCTGGCCGAAGCCCTGCTGCGGCTGATCAGTACCGGCGGGGCGCGGGACGGCCTGACGTTCCGGCCGGAGGCCGGCGCGGAGGTCCCGACGGGCCTGCCGAGCCGGGTGGTGGACAGCGAGCAGTCCAACACCAGCGTCGTGTACGACGAGACCGCCATCCTGAAGCTCTTCCGGCGCCTCACCCCGGGACGCAACCCCGACGTGGAACTGAACCGGGCGCTGCGCCGCGCCGGGTCCGAACACGTCGCCGAGCTGTTCGGCGAGATCGACGGCGAACTCGACGGGGATCCGGTCTCGTACGGGATGCTGTCGGCGTACGCGGAGAACTCGGCCGAGGGCTGGGCGATGGCCACGGCGAGCGTCCGGGACCTGTTCGCCGAGGGTGACCTGCGCGCCGACGAGGTCGGCGGCGACTTCGCGGGCGAGGCGGAACGGCTCGGCGAGGCGGTCGCCTCGGTGCACGCCGACCTGGCGCAGATGCTGGGCAGCACCGTGTGGGAGCGGTCCGGGTACGCGGAGCTGTCCGCGGGCATGCTCGGCCGGTTGACCGGCGCGGTGGAGATCGTGCCGGATCTGGCCGAGCACGCGGAGGCACTGCGGGAGGAGTTCACCGCGGTCGCCCGGTTGACGGTGCCGTGCCCGGTCCAGCGCATCCACGGCGACCTGCACCTCGGTCAGGTCCTGCGGACCCCGACGTCCTGGCTGGTCATCGACTTCGAGGGCGAACCGGTCAAGCCGCTGTCCGAACGGCTGCGGCCGGACTCGCCGCTGCGCGACGTCGCCGGCATGCTCCGCTCCTTCGACTACGCCGCCGAGCACCTGCTGGTGGCGGAGCACCCGGACCACCAGCTGGAGTTCCGCGCCCAGGAGTGGGCGGAGCGCAACCGTAAGGCGTTCTGCGCCGGCTACGCGTCGGCGTCCCGCGTCGACCCGACGGAGCACGCGGTGCTGCTCCGCGCGTACGAGCTGGACAAGGCCGTCTACGAGGTGGTCTACGAGGCCCGGCACCGCCCGGCCTGGCAGAGCATCCCGCTGCGGTCCATCGGGCGGATGCTGCGCGGTGACGATCCGCCGCTCCCGCCGGGCAGCACCGGCCCCTGACCCGCGGCCAACCGCGTGCGGGCGGACCGGACGATTCGTCCTGTCCTGGCCCCGCCGTGCCATGATCGTACCGACTGGTCCTTTCCCGGACAGCGGTTGGGATGTGAGCGCGGTGCCCCGGAAACCTGCCTCCTACGCCGACGTCGAGGCGGAGCTGTGCCGGCACCCGCAGGTACGGGAGGCCGCGGTCAGGGTCGTCCAGGTCGGGCGGCGCAGCACGCTGACCGCCTACATCGTCAGCAGCCGGAAGAACCTGGACGCGACGGTGCTGCGGACGTTCCTGGCCGGTCCACGGTTGCGGCCGAGCCGGATCCCGCGGGCCATGGTGCCGGTTCGTTCGCTGCCGCGCACCGACAGCGGTGAGGTGGACTACGCGGGCCTGCCGCTGCCGGTGCAGCCGGGCCCCCAGCGGGTCGGCAGCGGCAAGGCGGGAGCCGGCTCCGGGGTAACGCCCGACACCATCGCGCCGGCCGTCATGTTCGTGACGGGCATGGCCGCGTTCCTGGCGTTCCTGCTGACCAAGCTGCTGTGGCCCATCTCCATCGACGTGTCGGGCGTGCCGAGCCCGTGGGCCGGGCTGTTCACCGTGCTGTACCTCGCCGAATGGCTGTCCTTCGGATTCGGCGCCGCGGTACTGCTCTTCGGCCGGCGCTTCCTGCGCGGCCGGGGCTCCCCGCCGTGGCTGACGACGCCGGCACACCTGGCCCTGGTCTGGCTGCTGGTGGCGTGGTGGCCGCAGGACACCGCCTACCGGCTCGCCGCGAAGACCGACTGGCCCCGGCAGGCCGCCCTGGTCTACGGGTTCAACGTCACCCTCATGATCGCCGCCGTGCTGCTCTTCGCCTACCTGGCGGCCAGGAATCCCTCGCGGGACCGGTGAAGTCCCGGAACATCTCGCCGAGTTCCCGGTTGCCGCGACGTACCGCCGCCTCCGCCGCGTCGAGCGTGGCCAGCGTGCGCGCCGCGACCAGCACCCCCACGTACGGCGCCGGCTCGAAGACCGCCGTCGGGATCGTCACGAGCAGGGTCGCGCCCAGCTCCCGGCAGTCCCGTACCAGGCGGGCAAGGTGCTCCCGCCACGCGGCGCCGGGCAGCCGCGCACCCAGCGGAAGCCGGTCCAGCGCCCGTACGACGTGCTGTCCGCCGCGCAGCCGGTCGAGCCTGGCCCGCACGGTGAACGCCGCGGCAGGCCCGGTCAGCCGAAGGTTGATCTCGGTCGGCGCCAACCGGCCCGCGTGGTCGGTCACGAAGTCCACGTCGAACCAGCCCCGGTAGCCCTCCTCGGCCAGCCGGCGCCCCACCGCCGAACCGAACTCCGCGGCCGGCCCCGCGATCGCGTCGGGCAGTGCCCCGGGGCCGACGGTGACACCCTGGTAGCTCACCCCGTCGACGTCCATCGCGCCCGCGCCGACCGGATGGACCGCGCCGTCGGCGTCGACGACCGCGTCGAAGGTCGGATTCCGGTACGGACCGCCGCCGGGCACGTACTCCTCCAGCAGCACGCCGCCACGCGGCCACCCGCGTAGTACCGTGCGGAACCCGGCGGAACGCCCCGACAGTATGCGTGTGCCGGAGCCCCCGACGCCGTACTCGCGCTTCAGTACGAACGGCCCGGTCGTCGCGTTCGCACCGCGGGTCAGGTGTCGTACCAGCGCACGACGCGTGCCGACGGGTCTCTGGTCGGGCACCGTGACGTCCGGATGACCAGCGGCCAGCGAGCGGAACAGGCGGTGCGCGCCGGCCTTGGACTCGTACCGGCGGACGACGTCCAGCACGCCCGGGGGTGCCGGCAGGATCCGCTCGAACCCGGCGGTGCGTCCCCACGGCAGCACCCGCGACGGGCTGGCCCGGATCCGCGCCAGGAGTTCGGGCCGGGCCAGGATGGCCTCCGACACCCGTCCGTCCTCGGCGATCCCGCTGGTCACCGCCACGTCGCCCCAGTCCAGTTCGGCGGCCACGTCCCGCAGCCAGTGCTCGTCCACCGGCTCCGGAAGGATCACGTGTGCCGGCCGCGGACTGCCGTACGCGGCAAGGCACGCGTAGGGGTCCCGACCCGGCCCGACCGCGGTGAACGTGCCGTTGAACTCGCGGACGTTGCCCACGTTGACTGTGGGCCGGTCCCCGGTCCAGGCCCCCACCCAGGACGGCTCGGGCCGCGGCCACGCCCGTAGCTCAACCAGCGCCTCCGGCCCCGCGGCCGCCTCGGCGGGCGCCACCCGTTCGGCACCCATGCGCAGGTAGAAGCCTTCGGCATGCGGATCGGACCCGATCGTGAGACGGGCGATGCCGAGCTGTGCCGCGGTGCGCAGCACCTGCCGGTACAGCAGCCGACCGACGCCGCGGCCGATCTCCGCCGGCTCGACGAACAGCATGCCCAGTTCCCCGGCCGGCGGCTCACCCTCCAGCGTGGCGAATCCCACGATCCGACCGTCGCGTTCGGCCACCGTGACCCGCCGGCCGGCCAGGTCCTCCGGCCGCAGCCGCAGGTCGTCGCGACAGGCGTCGAGAAACGCCCGGTCGTACCCCCAGTGCGCCTTGGCGCGCAGGGCCAGCCCGGTCAGTGCCGACGCCTCGCCCCGCCGCGCCGGCCTCAGCAGCACCGACATGCGCCCCGGCTCCGTCCCACCGGCCCTAGTTGATCGGGGACGCCAGTACCGCTTCGAGCCCCGACAGTGCCTCGGGATCGCCGACGCGCGCGACCGGACCCTCCGTGGGGCGGTGCCACAGCCAGCAGTCCAGGTCGGCGGCGGTGCCCTCGACGCTTGCCGAGGCCTGCCCCGGATCGCCGTCCAGCACCCGGATGTCGCTCTCGTCGACGACGGTGCCGTCGGGGTCGGTGCCACGGAACCGGCCCAGGGCCACCAGCCAGGAGTCCTTCGTGTCGGTGGCGGTCACCCGTATGGTGGCCGCGTCGTCGGGGGTGAAGGTGCCCCAGTCGGGCGCCCCGCCGTACATGACCCGCAGCGCCTCCTCGACGCCGTCGGCGCACAGCGCCGGGTCCATCGGGGTCCGCGAGCCCGCGGTCAGTTCGGCGTCGACGCGGTGGATCAGCGCCTCGTGGGCCTGCCGGCGGCGGATGAACCCGACGCTGTGGTCGTCGGCCCACGTCCAGGCCGGGGTCGCGTCATCTGCCTCGGCGAGCGCCGCGCGCAGCTCGCCGCTGGCCTGGTCGAAGTACGCGAGCAGCCCCGCACGGTCGCCGGGCCGCTCCTCCCCGCCGCGGCGCACCTCGTCGCCGTCGGTGATCCGGTCCCGCACGATCCTGGCCCAGAATGCCTGCACCGTGGCCAGGTGCCACAGCAGGTCGTCGGCGTCCCACTCCGGGCAGCTGGGCACCTGCGCACCGGGCTGCGCGGTGCGCAACGCCTGGACGAACCGGGCCGAGTCGTCGGCCAGGTGGTCGTCGTAGTTCATGTCCATCCCCCGTCAGTCTGCGGACCTCGCGGGTCCGGTGCCTCCTCGGTTCCTGCTGCGACCGGCCGGGCCGCGGCGACGACGCGTCGGGCCGGACGGCTCCGGGTGGCGCGCCCATTCTGCCCGGGGTGTGTGACAGTACCGGCGATGTCCCGCCGGAGCGCCGGCCGGCGGTAGTCTCCTGGCATGGTCGACCGCACCAACCGGGTGGGCTTCGCCGGGTCGGCGAATCCGACGGCCGACGGCCCCGAACCGCCGGGGATCCCGCGCCCCGTGGCCGTCGCGCGATGACTCCGGGCGCCGCCGCACACCTGGCGCAGCTCAACGTCGGCCGGCTGCGGTTTCCCGCCGACCATCCCGAGGTGCGCGAGTTCGTCGCCGCCGTCGACCGGGTGAACCTGTTGGCGGAGCAGTCCGCCGGATTCGTCTGGCGCTACCGGGCCGGCGGCGGGCACGGCGACGACGTCGACGGCGACCCACTGGTGATCGTCAACATGTCGGTCTGGGAGTCCTACGGACACCTGCACGCCTACGTGTACCGCAGCGCGCACGGGCACTACGTGCGGCGCCGGGCCGAGTGGTTCGGCCGGATCGAAACGCCGGCCACCGTGTTGTGGTGGGTTCCGGTCGACCATCGGCCGACACCCGCCGAGGGCCTCACCCGGCTGCGGTACCTGCGCACCCACGGGCCGAGCCCGCGGGCGTTCACCGTACGGTGCCGGTTCGATCCGTCGGGGCGGCGGGAGCCCGGACGTCTCGACGGGGCCCCACGGGGTCCGCGGGTTCCACGCCGCGCACGGTGACGGTGGGGTCGGGCGGCCGGTCCGCCCCGCGCCGACAGACGATCGGCACGGGTGTCCCGGGTACGGTGGGGACCATGTCGGGCAGGGATCCGGTCGGCCCGGCCGGACGTCAGCCGGCCGGCAGGGCCGAGC
>JBAUUM010000181.1:0-5023 GCA_049582705.1 Actinocatenispora sp. | reverse complement strand
GGCGCGCGCTGTGCGTACCAGGCGGCGCCGGGAGCGAGCGGCCCCGGCGGACCGGCCGGCCGCAGCTCACCTTCCGGGTACACGACCACCACCCGACCCGCCCGGAGCAGGTCGACGCCGTGCCGGGCCTCGTCGGTGCCGAACACGCCGAGCCCACGCAGGTACGGGTGGCGCTCCAGGTTGTCCTGCCGCATCAGCAGCCCGGCGCGCCGACCGGCCCGGCGCAGCAGTGCCCCGGCGACGAACGGATCCCACCAGCTGTGGTGGTTGCCGGCCCAGACCGTCGGGCCGGTCGGGAGTCGGCCGCGCACCCAGACGCCGGCCAGGCCGTGGCGCACCATCGCGCCGAACCCGGCCCGCAGCGGGGCCGCCCACGGCTCAGCCATGCCCAGCTCCCCCCTCCTCGACCGCCGGGCCGAACTGCCGCGCCGGGTGGCTCCGCGTGTTCCGCGCCCACAGCAGCAGGGTGAGACCGACCATCGCGAACCCGAAACCGAAGTCCTCCACCGGGATGTCCCACAGCGGGCGCAGGCCGGAGTTCCCGCTCGTGCCGTACAGCACGACGGGCGCGCGCAGCTTCGTCAGCCAGCCGTCCACCGGTACCTGGAAGCCCAGCGCGACGGCGGTCGCGGCCCAGAACCGGCCGCTGCGCAGCAGGCCGGTGCGGAGTACGGCCAGTTCCAGGGCGATGACCAGGGCCGGGGCCAGGAACGCCGCCAGGGTGTACTCACCGGGCACGGCGTCGCCCCCACCGGCCGAGCGCCTCGTAGGTGAGCAGGGCGCAGATCGGTACGACGAGGAAGAAGAACCACTCCTCGACCGGCAGGCCGAGCACCGTGGCGCCCAGCGTGTACCGGGCGCTGTAGTGCCAGTCGCCGCGTGCCGCTCCCCACAGGTCCCAGGCGCCGAACAGCAGCACGACCGGCGCGAGGGTGGCCAGCAGGGCGCGGGGCCGCCGGTACACCCGGGCGCCGAGCACCCATTCGAGCGGCAGCGTCAGCACCAGGCACGACAGCAGCAGCGCCACATACTGCCACGACCGCATGGCTCCGTCCTCCGTACAAAACGATGCATGAATCGATGCGACTTCAGCATAGGGGCGAGATGCGGTCCGTGCCCGGCGAAGACCGGAGGCGGTCGCGTCGGCGCGACGCGGACGCCACACCGACCCCTCGTACATATAACGACACTCTCTGTACATAAGATCAGATGTCACATCATCCGTGGACCGGGAGGCGGTCATGGCGTCCACCGGACCGTCCCGAGCGCCCCGCCCGGCGCGGACCGACGAGAGGCACGCACCGCCCGGCCCGTTCCGCCGTTCCTTCTGGCGCAGCCCCGTCCGCGGGGTGTGGCTGACCGCCGCGCTGTCCGTCGTGCTGCTGGTCGGGGTCACGGTCGTGTTCGTCACCGGCGCGCTGTCCTACGCCGCGTACGACCCGGGCCTCGGCGGCACCGCGAACGACACCACCCCGGACAAGGGCCTGCTGGGCTTCTACCTGTTCACCTGGCCCACCGGCCCGACCTGGCTGTACCGGCTCACCCAGGGCGTGCACGTGACGCTGGGGCTGGTTCTGATCCCCGTACTGCTGGCCAAACTGTGGTCGGTGATCCCGAAACTCTTCGAGTGGCCGCCGACCCGCTCCCTCGCCCACGCGCTGGAGCGACTGTCGCTGCTGCTGCTCGTCGGCGGCGCCGTGCTCGAATTCGGCACCGGGCTGCTGGACATCCAGTTGTGGTACGTCTTCCCGGTCTCGTTCTACCCGCTGCACTACTACGGCGCCTGGGTGTTCATCGCGGCGTTCGTCGCGCACGCCGCCCTGCGGATGCCCCGGACGGTGTCGGCGTTGCGGTCGCGACGTTCGGGCACGCCACGTACCGGCCCCGTGGCGTCCCACCCTCGGCCCGACACCGACGGTCTGGCCGCCACCCGACCGGACCCGCCGACCATCTCCCGCCGTGGCGTCCTCGGGCTGGTGGGCGCCGGCTCCCTGCTGGTCCTGGCGCTGTCCGTGGGGCAGAGCATCGGCGGCCGATGGCGCCACACCGCCCTGCTGGCCCCACGTGGTGGCGACGGACCCGGTGGGCCATTGGACTTCCCGGTCAACAAGACCGCCGCGGGGGTCGGGGTGACCGCGGCGCAGACCGGCGCCGGGTGGCGGCTGGAGCTGCGCGCCGGCGCCCGTTCGCTCCGGTTGAGCCGGGAGGCGCTGCTGGCGATGCCGCAACAGGTCAGCTGGCTGCCCATCGCCTGTGTGGAGGGCTGGTCGACTCCGGACCAACGGTGGTCCGGGATACGCCTCGGCGACCTTGCCCGGCTCGTCGGGGCGCCCCAGCCCGACGCGGTACTGATCGAGTCGTTGCAGTCCGGCGGCGCCTTCGGACACGTCCGCCTGGCGGCCAACCAGATCGCGGACCCCGGCTCGTTGCTCGCGCTGCGGGTCAACGGGCGCGACCTGTCGTTGGACCACGGCTTCCCCGCGCGGATCATCGTGCCGGCCGCACCGGGCGTACACAACACCAAGTGGGTGGCCCGGATGGTGTTCGAGGGCGGAGACCGGTGAGCCGCCTCTTCTCCTGGTACGGCGCGAACCCGCTGCACCTGCTCGCGATGCTCGGCTGTGTCGCCCTGGCCGGCTATGCGGCGGCCCGGCTGGTGCCACTGGCACCGCTCGGCGTCGCGGTGTGGTTCGTCGGCGCGGTCGTCGGCCACGACCTGGTACTGCTACCCCTGTACGCGATCGCGGACCGGTCCGTCGTGGAAGTACTGCGGCACCGTGCCGGCCCGGTGCCGGCGCTGCGTTGGATCAACCACGTGCGGGTACCCGCCGCGCTGGCCGGGCTCCTGCTGCTGCTGTGGTTCCCGCTGATCCTGCGACTGCCCACCGACTTCCACGCCCGTACCGGGTCGTCCACCGCGTCGTTCGGGTGGCACTGGCTCGCCGTCACCGGGGTGCTGTTCGTCGGCTCGGCGGTACTGCTCGCGGTGCGTATCCGGCGCGCCGGGACGCACCACGAAGGACCCGAGAGGTAGGCCGCGCGCCCGTGACCCGTGCCGCGGCGTGCCGCGGGGGTGTTGCACCCGCGCCCCGGGGTCGTGGGACCGCGTCACGCGGGCTCGGCGAAGCCCGGCGGCGGGCCGACCACGACCTCCCACACGGCGACCCCGGCCACCACCGCCGTGGCCAGCACCGACAGCAGCAACGGCGGCGCGACCAGGCCCAGCGGCGTCATTACCACCAGCGCCCCGATCGCCACCAACCGGGACGTGGAGAGCACCCCGAACACCGCCCGTTTGAACAGCGCGTGCCCGGCCAGGAACAACGCCGGACCACCCAGCACGGCGGCCGTGACCGCCGCCCCGGCGTCCCCGCCCGGGTGCGCGATGGTCAGCTCGTCACCGACCGCCGCCACGATGATGCCGGCCACGATCGGCAGGTGTGAGTACGTGAACGCCGAACGGCCCAACCGGCCCGGGTCCCGGGACCGGGTGATGGCGTTGCTGCTGTCCTCGGCGTGCCGGTCGAAGTAGATCCACCACAGCGCCACGCTGCCGAGGAACGCGACCACGAACGCGGCCACCGTACCGACGGTGAACGGGTGCCGGCTGAACACGGCGCCCGTCACCAGTACCGACTCGCCCAGGGCGATGATGACGAACAGCTGACAGCGCTCCGCCAGGTGCCCGCCGGTGATGTCCCAGTCGCCGGTCTGCGACCGGCCGAGACCGGGGGTGCGGAAACCCGCCGCCGGCGCGGTGTAGTCGACCACCACGGCGGCGAACCACAACAGTTCCCGGGCCGGCGCGGACCCCAGTCCGCCGGCGATCCAGAGCACGCCCGAGGCCACGCACCAGGCGAGGATCCGCTGGAAGTTGCGTCGCAGGACCCGCTCGCCACGCAACGCGGCGACGATCCAGATCGTCCGGCCGACCTGGATGACCACGTACGCCGCCGCGAAGGCCAACCCGCGCTCGCCGAACGCCTCCGGCAGCATCGCCGACATGATCAGGCTGGCCAGCATCACCCCGACCAGCATCAGCCGCACCGGCCGGCGGTTCGGGTCGAACCAGTTCGTCGCCCACGAGGTGTACATCCAGGCCCACCACACGGCGAACAGCAGCAGGAACGTGTCCACCACGCCCCGCACGTCCAGGTGTTCCAGCAGCAGGTGCGACAGTTGGGTCACCGCGAACACGTACACCAGGTCGAAGAACAGCTCCATGGTGGTGACCCGCGGCTCGGCGTCGCCACGGGCGCGGAGCAGCGTACGACCCGGCCCGTTTCCCTGTTGTGCGCTCACAGGCGCCAGTCAACCCGACCTCGGCGCGGACCGCAGCACATCGTCACGCCCCGCGTCCGTTCCCCGACGCGGCTGGCGGTCCGCGCCGACCTCTGGTAGGTGTGTGGGCCATCGGGTCCGCCACGGGCGGACCGCGAACGAAGGGACGGACGATGGCCAAGGAGTCGGGTGGCTCGACCGCGCAGGCGGAGACACCGAAGCGCGCGCCCAAGTCCGAGCAGACGGCGTCGGCACCGGCAACCACGCCGGCGCCGGCGGCGAAGCAGTCGCAGCAGGCCGAGATGCTCCAGCGGGAGATCGGCCGCGAGTACCGGCAGTGGCGGTTCTCCACCGGCGTGTACGGCGCCACGTACTACGTCAGCCGCTTCATCCTGATCGCCGGGGCCGCCACCGTGGCCGCCGAGCAGGGACTGTCCGAGCCCGCGCTGAGCCGGCCCGCCGGCTGGGTACCGCTACTGGCGCTGGTGGTGGCGATCGTCGCCGCCATCGACACGTGGCTCAAGCCGCGGGAGCGCTGGCGCGGGTTCATGCAGTCCCGTGACGAGATCAACGACCTGCGGATCCGGGCCGCGGGCGACAAGCCGAGCCTGGACGGCATCCGCGAGGAGCTGCGTCGGCTGCGCGAGCGGCACCGCGACCACAACATCGCCTGACGCCGAGCGGCACCGCGCCGAGTTCCGGGCACCGACCGCGCGGCGGCACGGCCGGGCCACGGGATCGG
>JBAUUM010000180.1:0-4430 GCA_049582705.1 Actinocatenispora sp. | reverse complement strand
GTGCCGCCCGGTTCCGTACTGCCCGGTTCGGTGACCGGCCCCGTGGTACGCAGGAACATCCGCTGCGGGTCCATGTGCGCGGCGATGCCGGAGCGCTCCAGCTCGATCGCCACCCGGCGACGCATCTCGCGGCCGACCCGCCACTGCGCGCCCGCCACCGTCTTGGCCTGCATCCGTACGGCCATGCCCTCGCGGGAGAACTGCTGCAGCCCGACCACCGTGGGCGGCTCCAGGAAGTCCTCGGCCCAGTCCGGGTCCTCGCCGAGCTGCTCGCCGGCCCGGGTCAGGGTCTCGGTCGCGGCGTCCATCGAGGTACCGAACGGCAGCGGGATGTCGATCACCGCCATCGCCCAGCTCTGGCTGTGGTTACCGACCCGGATGACCTCGCCGTTCCGGATGTACCAGAGCACGCCGTTGACGTCCCGCACGGTCGTGATGCGCAGTCCGACCGCCTCCACCGTGCCGATCGCCTCGCCCAGATCGATCGTGTCGCCGACCCCGTACTGGTCCTCCAGCAGCATGAACATGCCGGAGATGACGTCCTTGACGAGGGACTGGGCGCCGAACCCGAGCGCGACACCCACGATCCCGGCGCTGGCCAGCAGCGGCGCCAGGTCGACACCCAGTTCGCTGAGGATCATCATCACCGCGATCGAGAAGATCACGATCGAGACCACGTTGCGCAGCACCGAGCCGATCGTCGCGGCCCGCTGCCGTCGGCGTTCGCTGAGCAGGACCCCCGACTCCCGCAGCGAGTTGTTCATCCGCTCCTTGAGCGGCCGCAGTACCGCCGGCGTGCCGTCCTCGGTGCGGGCCTTGGTCATCCGCTTGATCATCCGGTGCACGACCCAGCGCACCAGCAGCGCGATCAGGATGATCAGCACGATGCGGAACGGCTTCACCAGGAGCCACTCGCTGCTGGACGCCAGCCAGCCGTACCGCTTGTCGTGACCGAGCCAGTTCCACACCGTCTCGCAGAACGAATCGGGCTCGCCGGCACAGGTGGGTCGGCCGGTCAGGTCGACGTCGAGCAGCGGGCTCGCCAGTACCGCCATGATGATCGCTCCGTCCTCGGGTGTATCCCTCTTCGTTACCCGATGCCCGGGCGCGACCTGCGGGCACGGGACCGTACCGTGAGGGAAGCCACGGGTGTCGCTCGGCGCCGCCCCGCGTGGTCCGCGCTAATGAGGCGGGCCACCGGTTCCGCGGTCCCCCGGTCGGCGCGGATGGCGGCCGACAGGTGTCGGTAACGGGACAGAACGTGCATGCTCTTAATTAGTGCGTGCATCTCGCCGGCCGGTCGGAGAGGATGAGCGCGGACAGGAGGTGGGGCGATGAGCGGGTTACGGCCCTCCACCAGCTACGGAGCGTTGGTGCTCAACGCCACGTATGAACCGCTCTGTGTGGTGTCGGTCCGTCGGGCCGCCGTGCTGGTGCTTGCGGCCAAGGCGATCGCGGTCCATGACGGTGACGGGTTCCTGCACAGCGCCAGACGGGTGCTGCCGATGCCGAGTGTGGTGCGACTGACCCGTTACGTCCGGGTACCTTACCGTGCCCAGGTCGGCATGACGCGCCGGGCCGTCTTCGCCCGTGACGGCTGGGCCTGCGCCTACTGCCGGGGCCCGGCCGAGACGCTCGACCACGTGCTGCCGCGCAGTCGTGGCGGCCCGCACTGCTGGGAGAACGTGGTCGCCGCGTGTGCCCGGTGCAACCACCGCAAGGGCGACAAGACGCTGGCCGAGATCGGCTGGCGGCTGCGGGTCGTGCCGGCGGTGCCCAGCGGCACCGCCTGGCGTGTCCTCGGCCACCGGACGCCCGACCCCCGCTGGTCCTCCTGGCTGGGCCTGCCCGCCTCCGACACCGGCGACGAGCTGTCGCTGGGCGAGGCGACCGCCTGACCCACGAGGCGGCCACTGCACGGTGCCGTCCGGACCGCGCCACCGTACGCGGTGGCGACCGCGTGAACCCGCCGTGGCCCGCTCCCGCCGCCGCCCGACCGTCGGACTCCGCCCCGCGTCGACGATGCCCGGAGGCGGAGTTCCCTGGGACATCCCGGTACTGACACCGCGGGCGTCGCGGGCCACCAGTACGGTCCAGTCGATGGGTGTCGTCCTCGCGCTGTGCGCCGCCGTCGGCTACGGAGCCTCCGACTTCGTCGCCGGCCTGTTGTCCCGTCGGGTCAGTTCGTACGCGGTCGCCGTGGTCGCGCAGATCGCCGCCGCCAGCGCCGTCGTGCTCGCGGCGGCGCTGCTGCCCGCCGCCCACCCCAGCGGCGCGAACCTGGCGTGGGGCGCCGTGTCGGGCATCGGCAACGGGCTGGGCACCGCGTTCCTGTACCGCGGCTTCGGTTCCGGCCGGATGAGCGTGGTGGCTCCGCTGTCCGCGGTGGGCGCGGCCGGCCTGCCCGTCCTGGTCGGCGTGGCCCTCGGCGACCGGCCCTCCACCCTGATGATCGTCGGGATCGTGCTCGCCCTGCCGGCCATCGCGCTGATCTCCCGGCCACCGGGCCGGCAGGCGCTCGACGGGCAGCCCGCCGGCCGGGCGGGCGTGCTGGACGGACTGCTGGCCGGGGCCGGGTTCGCGCTGCTGTTCGTCGCCCTCGGTCGGGTACCGACGGAGGCCGGCCTGTGGCCGCTGGCCCTCGGCCAGATCGCGGCGACACCCACCGTCGTGCTGGCCGCGCTGCTCGCCCGCGGCACGCTCCGGGCGCCGCTGCGGGCCGCCGGAGGCGCCGTCGTCGTGGGCCTGCTGGGTGCCGCCGCGACCCTGCTGTACCTGCTCGCCGCGCAGCGTCAACTGCTGTCCGTCGCCGCGGTGGTCACCTCGCTGTACCCGGCCCTGACCGTGCTGGCCGCGATGGTCGTACTGCGGGAGCACGTCGGCCGGGGTCAGGCGCTGGGCCTGGCCGCCGCGGTCGTCGCCGTCACCCTGATCACGCTCGGCTGAGCGGGTCAGGTGACGCGCGGCCGGGCCGTCGGATAGTCGTGGTAGGCGCCGGTGACCATGATCCGACGCAGCCGCAGGAAGGCCTCGCAGACGTCGCCGAACCGGGTGTACAGCGGTGCCATGCCGATCCGGAGCCGGTCCGGGGTCCGGAAGTCGGGCAGCACCTTGTCGTCCTTCCAGGCCTGACAGATCTGCCAGGCCTGCGGGTGGTACAGGGTGACGTGCCCGCCGCGCCGGTCCGGGTCGCGCGGGCTGGCCAGCCGGAAGCCGTGCCCGGCCAGCCAGGCGTCGAACAGCTCCACCGCGTACGTGGTCAGCGCGATGCTCTTGGTGCGGACCGCGTCGATGCCGGCCTCGGCCGCGATCTGCACGCCGGCCAGCGCCCCGTACTGGGCCAGCACGGGCGGCGTGCCCACCAGGAACCGGTTGATCCCGGCGACCGGTTCGTACCCGCCGCCCATCTCGAACTGGTCGGTCTGGCCGAACCAGCCGGCGATCGGTTGGCGCAGTCGGGTCTGCAGGTCGCGGCGTACGTACAGGAACGCCGGGGCGCCCGGTCCGCCGTTGAGGTACTTGTAGCCGCAGCCCACGGCGAGGTCCGCGCCGGCCGCCCGCAGCGGCACCGGCACCGAGCCGGCCGAGTGGCACAGGTCCCACAGCACCATCGCGCCGACCTCGTGGGCGCGCCGGGTGATCTCGGTCAGGTCGGCGATCGCGCCGGACCGGTAGGCCACATGGGACAGCACCACCAGGGCCACGTCGGTGTCCAGCGCGGCGACCACCTGAGCGGTGTCCAGGCCGGCGTCGATGTCGGCGCACACCGGGCGCAGGGTCAGGCCACGTTCGGCGGCCAGGCTCTGCAGGACGTACTGGTCGGTGGGGAAGTTGTCCTCGTCGACGATGACGACCCGCCGGTCAGGGCGGGCCGAGAGTGCGGCGGAGGCCAGCTTGTAGAGGTTGACGCTCGTCGAGTCGCTGAGCACGACCTCGCCCGGTTCGGCGTCGAGCACCGGGCCGGCGAGCAGGTCGCCGACCTGCCGGCCGAGATCCATCCAGCGGTCCCACCCGGTGATCAGCGCGTCGCCCCACTCGGTGGTGACGGCGCGGTGGATGTCGGCCGCGGCCGAGCGGGGGAGCCGGCCCAGCGAATTTCCGTCCAGGTAGATGAGCTTCTCATCGTTGATGACGAACCTGTCCCGGTATACCGCCAAGGGGTCGTCGGCGTCCCGTTCGGCGGCGATGTCGGCGGCCTCGTGGCTGGTCAACGCGGCAGTCGTCATGGATCCATCGTCGCCGAATCGGGGGCCCGCGTCATCCACCGGCGGCCCCCCGAACGTGGTGCCCGTCAGGGTAACCGGACGGCGGGGGCCAGACGGTGACGAGCCGGATCGGGTGGTCACGTCCGTGCGGCCGACCGGGCCCGCCCCGACCGGCCGTCGGTGGCCGGACCCACCCCGTGGCCGGTCCCATCCGGTGGCCGGACC
>JBAUUM010000179.1:0-4369 GCA_049582705.1 Actinocatenispora sp. | reverse complement strand
GCCCGCACCAACGCGGACGCCGCGAAGGTCCTGGACAGGTACGCCTTCAACCTGGCGGTCGGGATCGCGAACCTCCAGCAGACCCTGGCGCTCAACCGGTACGTGCTGCACGGCGACGCGGTCGGCGGCGGCGAGCCGTTCGCCCAGGCCATCCAGCGGCACGCCCGCGATCTCGTACCGGCCCACCCCGGTGGCCGCCCGCACCTGCTGCTCGGCGGGGACGACGAACGCGTCACGCTGCTCGGCGCGGCCGGCCTGGTGTTGTCCGACCAGCTCCAGTTCACCGTGTGAGCCCGCAGCGACACGCTCGCGGGCCCGGTCATCGGTGCCGTGATCATCGAGTACGTCGACGCGGAGGTTGCGCGCCGCGACCCGACGGGATACCGCCGTTGCTCGCCCCGACGGCCTACTGTCGCCAGCGGCGACGACGCGCTCGACAAGGAGAACGCATGGCAACCTTCACCCGGTCCGACGACCTGCGCGGCTCGGAGTTCGTCGGCGCGAACCTGCGCGGCGCCCGGTTCGTCGAGACGGACCTGTCCGGCGTCGTGATGCGCGGGGTCGAGGTGGCAAGGGTCGACATCGACGCGCCGTGGCTCCCACACGGCGAGTTCCTGCGCGTGAACGGCGTCGACGTGACCGCCTTCGTCGAAGCCGAACTCGACCGCCGCTTCCCCGGCCGCGCCGACCGGCGCGCCGGCGACCCGGATGGTCTGCGCGCGGCCTGGGCCGCGCTCGAACGCACCTGGACGGGCACGCTCGAACGCGTCGCGACGCTGCCGGCCGGCACGGTCGACGTCTCGGTCGCCGGCGAGTGGTCGTTCACGCAGACGCTGCGGCACCTGGTCCTGGCCACCGACATGTGGCTGGGCGGCGCGGTCCTCGGGACCGAACAGCCGTTTCATCCCCTCGGCCTGGTGGACGCCGGCACCGAGGACAACGGCCTGGACATGTCGATCTTCGCAACGGAAACGCCGCCGTACGCCGAGGTCCTCGCGGTACGGGCGGGCCGTGTCGCGATGGTGCGCGACTTCCTCGCCACCGTCACGTCGGACGACCTCGCCCCGACGCGCAGCAATCCGCACGAGCCCGAGCGCCAGGAGACCACCCTGTCCTGCCTGCACGTGATCCTCGAGGAGGAGTGGGAGCACCACCGCTACGCCGTACGGGACCTCGACGCGATCGAGGCCGACACCGGCGGGCCCGACGAGGATTGACCCGTCCGGACGCCGCGCCACGCGGTCGAGCCGGCTAGCCTTCGTCCGTGCCGACGACCGGAACCGCGGACACCAGTCGGGAAGCCTCATCCGACCGGCGACGGCTGTCACGTCGGGCGGCGGTCCTCGACGTGGACGACCTCCAGGACCCGGCTGTCCTGGTCCCGCTTGAAGCGCCCGAGCATCCCGACCGCGAGGTCACCTGGGTCGTCGGCCGCCTCGTCGGGCCCCACGTACGTCAGAACGTCGGGGTGGTGACTCCAGACGACCCAGCCCGGCCCGGGGTCGAGGGTGATGGTGCCGAAGTCACCGGCGGGTGTGCCGGCCAGCACCGGCCCGTACTCGCGGAGGATCCCGACCGCCTGCGCGGCCAGGTCCGCGCCGGCCTTGGGGGTGGGCAGCACGACACATGTGCCGTGCGCGAACGCCACCCAGGACTTGTCGTCACCGAGGATGATCCGACGCCAGCTGTCCGCCAGGCTCTCTTCGCTCATGTCGCGGATCCTGCCGCCCGGGTCCGACATCCGCGACGGCCGGGGTGGTCATCCCGAGCCACCGAACCGGCGGCGCGAGCCGCAGGGCCGAGCGACGCGGCGGGCGGTACGGCGTGCGCCGCGCACCGGGTAGGTTCGGCCCGACGACCCGCACACCGGGAGGCCAGCGTGCGACCGCCACCGTCACCGCAGGTACGACGGCCGGTGATGATGCAGCGCTGGACGTCGCTGACGTTCCTGCACTGGCGCTACCCGGCAGTGACGCTGCAGCCGCTCCTGCCGCCGGGCCTGCGGGTCGAGGAGTGCGACGGCGCGGCCTGGGTGAGTCTTGTCCCGTTCCGCATGGAGGGCGTACGGCTGCCCGGCCTGCCCACCGTGCCGTGGCTGTCCCGGTTCCCGGAGACGAACCTGCGTACCTACGTGGTGGGGCCGGCCGGCGCCGGCATCTGGTTCCTGTCCCTGGACGCCGCCCGGCTGCCGGTGGTGTCGGTGGCCCGCACCGCGTACGGCCTGCCGTACCAGTGGTCGTCGATGTCGCTGTCGCACACCGGGAACCAGGTCTCGTACCGCTCGCGGCGGCGCTGGCCGGACGCCGCCGGGGCCCGCTGCGACGTGCGCGTGGCGTGGGGCGACCGGCCGGACGACGAGCTCGGCCCGCTGGACCACTTCCTGACCGCGCGGTACCGGCTGTACTCGGTCCTCGCCGGCCGCCTCGTCACCGTGCCGGTGGAGCATCCGCCGTGGCCGCTGCGCCGGGCGACGCTGCGTGGACTCGACGAGGACCTGACCACCGCGGCCGGCCTGCCCGCGCCGAGCGGCGAGCCGGTACTGCACGCCTCCGGCGGCGTCCCGGTACGCATCGGCGGCTGGCACCGGACCTGACCAGGACGGCAAGTCCGAAGGGTCTCGGAACGACCCGGGCCGGGGCGTGAACGTCCGACGGGCCGGCAGCGTCGTTGTGCTGGATACGCGGTTGGGTACGACCGGCCGCGGGTACGGACGGTGCACGGACGACGGACAGGAGGCGGCGGTGCGACGCTCGACGCGGTGGGCGGTGCCGGTACTGGTCCTGTGCGCGCTGGCCGCAGCGGCCGGGTGTACGTCCGGCCGGGATCCGACGGCGTCCGCCACCGGGACGACCGACGAACCCATCGCGCTGTCCGGTCACGTGGCGAAGGCAGCTCTTGAACACCGGCGGCGCGCCGACCTCGACGTGGTCAGCGGCGCCAACACGGTACGCGTACACATGGCGGACCTCGGGCTGCTGCTCTACCGGGCCACGACGCCGAGCGGATCCGACGTGGAGCCCGCCGGCGTGGTGTCCGACAACGTGGTGACGCTGAGCCTCGAATCGCACGGCCACCGGGGACCGGCCGTCCTCGACGTGACGCTCAACGCCACGGTGGACTGGCGGGTGCGGCTCGACGGCGGCGCGACGGAGGAGACCGTGGACGCCACCGGCGGACGGCTGCGCGAACTGGACCTCGGCGCCGGCGCCAGCCGCATCGACGTGACGCTGCCCCGGCCGGACGGCACGGTACCGGTCGAGATGACCGGCGGTGCCGGCACGTTCGCGGTGCACCTGCCGGACGGGGTTCCGGCGCGGGTCACGTTCGCCGGGGGCGCCGGCACGGCCACGATCGACGGCGCGGTGCACACCGGCATCGCCGGGTCCACCGTGCTGGACGCGCTCGACTGGTCCGCCGGCACGGACCGGTACGCCGTCACCAACACCGCCGGGGTCGGCGCGTTCAGCCTGGGCCGCAGCCGCTGACGGCACCTCCAGCGTGCGCGGCTACCGGCACGTACGTCCGGCACGCCATTCGGCAGCCCGCGCCGGACGCTCGTGCGACGACGCCGCGGTGCCCTCACCGCGTTACCGGGCGGTGTGCGGTTGCCCGGCACGGGTAGGTTTCCCGCAGCCACCCGATCTTCGGAGGACCGCGATGCCCGGACCGAGTCGCCGCCCGTACCGCATCGTGCCGGTACTGGCCGGTCTGCTCCTCGCGCTCGCCGGCTGCGGCGGGTCCGGCGACCCCGGCACGGCCTCGGCGGATCCGACCCCGACGTACGTCGGGGGGTGGCCGCGCGACAAGGGCGACCACCCCGGCCGGCCGGTCCGGGTCACCACCGACTCCGGCTACCGATACACGATCACGTCGCTGGGCGGCGGCCTGACCCCGCAGTACGGCACCCGGTCCGCGCCGCCGGGCCGGATGTTCCCGTTCGTGGTGGTCCTGGTGCACAACGACCTGTCGGACCGCACCACGCCGTTCCTCGCAGGCCCCGATCTGGCCGTGGTGGTACCGGAGGGCGCCGGGTTCGAGGACGACACCGGCAACTGCGTCGGCGCGATGGCCAAGGGGTTCTGCGGCGAGCAGGCGCTCTGCTCGTACCAGAGCACGCCCGGCGGTCCCGCCACCGCGCTGGACATCGGGTCGCCGGACAGCCCGAACAACGTACTGGCGGCGGGCGGCACCTGGCGGATGACCTGCTGGGCGGGCGTCGACGACACCGTCTACCCGGTCAAGGACACGGTGGACCCGACGCGGATCCGGCTGTTCCGGCAGACGGACCTCGTACGCCGGACGTACCAGGAGATCCCGGCCGGCGCCTGAGTCCGACGCCGCGGCGAGCACGCCCGGGGCCGTCGCCGGG
>JBAUUM010000178.1:0-2400 GCA_049582705.1 Actinocatenispora sp. | reverse complement strand
ATGGGGATGGCCCCAGCGCCGATCCTGCGGCGCACACCATGGGATCCGGGCCCGTCTGCGGCGACGATGATCGCGTCGTTGTCGCCGCCGCCGAGTGCCCGCGGGGCTGTTGTCGGCCGGCGACCAGAACCCGGAGGAGGCCCGGTGCACGTCCGGCATCGTCACCCCACACCGTCGACGCCCGGCGCGTCGACACACGGCGCGTCGTCACACGGTCCGTCGACAGTGGACCCGCGCAGACTCGACCGGCGCCAGCTGCTGTGGTTCGCGGTCGTCTGCGTGGCATTGACCTGGGTGCCGTGGGCCGTACTCGGCGCGCTCGGAACCGACATCGAACACGGTGCCGGACTGGTGGTGTTCGGACTCGCCGCCAGTGGGCCGTCGCTGGCCGCGCTCGTCCTGTGGCTGCGGTACCGGCGGACGCGCCGAGGTGCCCCCGTCCGGTTCTCGTGGTCGGGGTCCCTGCTCGCGGTCGTACTGGGCGCCGCGCCGTCGGTGCTCGCCGCGTACTGCCTGCACGCGGGCGATCCGTCGGTGCTCTGGCAGCACACCACGGTCGTCGTCGCGGGGGCGGGCGGACCGCTGGGCGCGTTGGCGTACACGATGCTGTCCGGTCCGCTCTCGGAGGAGTTCGGCTGGCGCGGGTACGTGCAGCCCCGACTGCGTCGGCATCTCGACCCCGTCCGTACCTCGCTGCTCCTCGGCATCGTCTGGGGCGCGTGGCACGTGCCGCTGTTCCTACTTCCCGGAACGGGTCAGCACGCGATCGGGCTGCTGTCGGTGCCCGGCGCGCTGTTCTTCGTCATGTTGCCCCCGCTCAGCTACGTCGCCCTGTTCGTGTCCGAGAGGCTGCGTGGCGGCGTACTGGCGGCCGTCCTGCTGCACGCCGCATGGAACTTCGCCGATGCCGCGATGCCCGCGCTCGGCGTCACCGGCAACGTCATCCGGACGGGCTGCGTCGTCGTGGCCGCGGGGGCCGCCGCCTTCCTGTGGCGGCGCGGTGCACCGGTCGCGGCCCCCGCCGACAGCTCATCCACCCACGGAACCGTCGGAGCGGCACCGGTCGCGGAGACGGTGCAGCCGCACCGGGAGCCTGAGACGGTGCCGCCTCACCGGGAGCCTGAGACGGTGCCGTCGCACCGGGGAACCTCGTGGGACGGCGCTGACTCGCCGAGCCCGTCACGCACCGAGGCGCAGTCGGGCCAGTGACAGCAGCCGTTCCGCGTCGTCGCGGCAGAAGGCCGGCAGCGCGGGCAGCGACGGCCGGGCCGGCTGCTGCGCGTTCCACGCCTGCGAGCCGCCGAACGCGACGAGCAGCGCGGTCACCGTGTCCCGCGCGGCCGGCGGAACCCGGCGCCGGAGCCAGTACTCGGCCGCCACCGGGGTGTCCCGCTGCACGGCGAGCAGGACCTGGTCCGTCCACTCAGGACCGAGGCGCGCCATGCCCCAGTCGAGGATGACGGCCCGCCCGTCGTCCCGGATCAGCAGGTTGTCGTCCCGTACGTCGAAGTGGCACAGCGTCGTGCCCGGCAGCTGCGCCGGCAGGTCCCGGACGCGCCGCCGCAGCTCGTCGAACCGTGCAGCGGCCCAGGCGGGCAGGTACCGGCCCGGGTCCGCCGCCATCCCGTCCCACCGGGACGACCACCGTTCCGCCGTCACCGCGAGCGGCGGCACGTCCGTCCCGTCCGGTGCCGGGGTCAGCTCCGCGATCTGCGCCTCGACGGTCCGCGCCACGGCGGCGAAGTCGGCGTCCGCCGCCAGGTCGGGGTAGCGGCCGGGCACGTGCGCGAGGGCCAGGGCCACCCAACCGTCCCGGTCGAACGCGTCGCGCAGCGCCGGCCGGTACGCCACCGGCGCCAGCCGCCGCAGCAGCCGGACCTCCTGCCGGAACAGGTCCACGGTCTGCTCGTTCACCTCGACGCCGACGGCCTTGACGAACAGGTCGTCGCCGTCGGCGGTGCGCAGGCTCGTCGCGCATCCGGCGGACATGCCGCCGACGTGGTCGCGCAGCACCCGTACCGGCCCGAAGCGTGCCTCGACCCATCCGCGTACGCCCGACGGCAGCCCGCGGTACCCGATCCGCCGTCCCACCGCCCGCGGTCGCCGGGACGCCTCATCCGTCACGTCGTCCACCTGACCGCCTTCGCCCGACGTCGCGGCGACCGGCGCGGAAGCCGTCGGCCGGCACGTCCGTACTGCTCTCCGCGACCCGGAGACCGTTCCGCGCTCAGCGTCTCGCCCGCGTGCCCGCGTGCGCTTCCGGCGAGTACGCCGGGCCGGTCACGCCGTCCAGCAGCAGATCCACGAGCTGGTCCCGGAGCCGGTCCCGGGCGTCCGGCGTGCTGTCGCCGGTGAGGTGCGCGAGCCGACCGGGCACGGAGGACAGCGTGGTCAGCAGGG
>JBAUUM010000177.1:0-2883 GCA_049582705.1 Actinocatenispora sp. | reverse complement strand
CCACAGGACTGTCTGCGCGTCGCGGCCGGGACAGTCGGCGCGGCCGGGACAGTCGGCGCGGCCAGGGCGCCGTCAGCGGCCGGTCAGCAGGTCGGGGTGGGCCGGTGCGCCCGCAGATCGGCCAGCGCGCCGATCGCGTCGTGCAGCGTGTCGACCCGGACCAGGCGCAGGCCGTCCGGTACCGACCCGACGGCCTGGGCGCAGTTGTCCTTCGGCGTCAGGAACACCGTGGCGCCGTAGTCGCGGGCGCCGATCATCTTCTCCTGGATGCCGCCGATCGGTACGACCTTGCCGTCCGCGGTGATCTCGCCGGTGCCGGCGATGACCCGGCCGCCGGTCAGGTCCGTCGAGGTCAGGGTGTCGACGATGCCCAGCGCGAACATCATCCCGGCGGACGGTCCGCCGATCTCGCCCAGGTCCACCTTCACCTTGTACTGGCAGGGCTGCTTCTGGCCGACGCTGATCCCGATGACCGCGCCGCCGCCGTCACCGGACGCCTTCGTGGTGATCGCGGTGGTGCCCTTCTCGGCGCCGCGCTGGTAGCCGATGGTCCGCTTCGTGCCGGCCTTCTTGGCCTGTACGAGGTCCACCAGGCGTTGCGTCGAGGTGACCCGGGAGCCGTCCACGGTGTCGATCACGTCACCTGGCTTGAGGTGACCCCGCGCCGGCGAGGACTTCACCAGCGACCGCACGGTCACCTTGACCGGACAGCCCAGTTCCCGGTACGCCGCGGTCTCCGCGCTGCTCTGCGAGTCCTGGAACTGTTGCTCCTGCTGCTTGTCGGTCTCCTGGTCGGACTGCCCGGGCGGGTAGACGACGTCGCGCGGTACCACCGCGTAGCGGTCGTCGTGCCAGTCCCACAGCGCTTCCCACAGGGTGAGGTTGTCGATCACCGACACCGTCACCAGCCGCAGCTGGCCCCGCGAGCTGGACGCGTGCCCGTCCAGGACCGTGATGATCTTCTTGCCGTGCATCGTGCCCAGGGTGTTGATGGTGGGTCCGGGCCCGAGGGCCACGTACGGCACATTGACCACCAGCGAGACCGCCGTCAGCACGGCGACCAGCACAGTGCCGATCAGGACGGTCCACCCGCGACGCTCCATGGCACGGAGCCTATGCGGGCGGATCCACCGGGGCCCAGCCGCCCCGCTGGGCGATTCGTCGTGATCATTGGTACGTCTGTGACCTGCGGCGCCATAGACGGCGTGTTCGCCGCAGGCGGACAGTCGGCCGCTGGTCGCCCACCACACGTCGCGTACCGTTGAAGGCGACCCCGGTCAGCGCCGCGGCCGCCGTCCAGGACGAGCACGTGATGGGACTTACCGATGACTGATATTCCGTTCGGCTTCTCGGTACCGGGCGGCACGCCCGATCCCAACAACCCCCAGCAGATGGCGCAGTTCCTCTCCCAGCTCCAGCAGTTCCTGGCCGCGCCGGGTTCCGGCCCGGTGAACTGGGACCTGGCCAAGCAGGTGGCGACCGGACAGGTCGGCACCAACGACCCCGCCGTGGAGCAGGCCGGGCGGGCTCAGCTCGCCGAGGCCCTCCAGCTCGCGGACCTGTGGCTCAATCCCGTCACGACGCTGCCCAGCGGCATCACGTCGATGGCCGCGTGGACCCGCAAGGAGTGGATCGAGGCCACCCTGCCCGTGTGGCAGAAGCTGTGCGATCCGGTCGCCGGGCGCATGGTCGAGTCGATGGGCGACCTGGTGCCCGAGGAGCTGCGTGGCCAGCTCGGCCCGATGAACGCCATGGTGCAGTCGCTCGGCGGCGCCATGTTCGGCGGCCAGCTCGGTGCCGCGATGGCCTCGCTGGCCGGCGAGGTACTGTCCGCCTCCGACATCGGTCTGCCGCTGGCGCCTGCGGGCACCGCCGCGCTGCTGCCGGCCAACATCGCCGCGTACGGCGAGGGTCTCGAACTGCCCGCCGACCAGGTCCGGCTCTACACGGCGCTCCGCGAGGCCGCACACCAGCGACTGTTCGCCCACGTACCGTGGCTGCCCGGTCACGTACTGGCGGCGGTGGAGACGTACGCGCAGGGCATCACGGTCAACAAGGAGGCCGTGGAAGAGGCGCTCGGCCACGTCGACCCGACCAACCCGGAGTCGATGCAGGAGCTGAACCTGGAGGGCGTGTTCACGCCGGAGGACAGCCCCACCCAGCGCACCGCCCTGAACCGGCTGGAGACCTCGCTCGCCCTCATCGAGGGCTGGGTGACGCACGTCGTCGGCCACGCGGTCGCCGACCGGCTGCCCAACGTCGTCCAGCTCGCCGAGGCGTTCCGGCGCCGGCGGGCCGAGGGCGGGCCCGCGGAGCAGACCTTCGCCGCGCTGGTCGGGCTGGAGCTACGCCCGCGCAAGCTGCGCGAGGCGACCGCGCTGTGGGAGGCGCTGCTGTCCCACCGTGGCATCGACGGCCGCGACGCGGTCTGGAACCACCCCGACATGCTGCCCTCGTCGGACGATTTCGAGGACCCGGACGCGTTCGCCGGCACCTCGTCGTTCGACATCAGCGACATGGGTTTCGACCTGTCCACCCCGCCGGTGGAGGGCGGGTCGACCGCTCCCGAGGCGCCGGACGGGCACGACGCCGGCGAGGCGACGGACGACCCGACCGCGCAGGGCGGCTCGGCCGACGCCGAATCCGGCGGTGAGTCCGGCGACAAGCGCGGTGACGACCCGCACGACGGGAAGGACCACGGGCCGGGCCACGGCGACGAGGGTGACCCGCCGGCGAAGGCCTGACCGGTACGTGTAGACCGCGCCACGCCGATGCGTGGCGCGGTACGCGCGGCCGACGGGTGTCGCCGTCTGCCTACACTGTGACCGCGCACCCGGGGCCGTAGCCCAACGGCAGAGGCACATGGTTTAGGTCCATGCCAGT
>JBAUUM010000176.1:0-7269 GCA_049582705.1 Actinocatenispora sp. | reverse complement strand
CCTCAGCACCTCGCACCGCCGCGCGACGGCACCGGGCCGGCCGGCGGTCGGGCCGCGCGGTCGCCGTGCGGCGGGAGCTAACGGACCTTGGGCAGCACGTGCTCGGAGTACGCCTGGAAGAAGGCGTCGGCGTCGCTGCCCATCTGGCTCACGTACACGTCGTCGAAGCCGGCGTCCAGGTGGCGGCGCATCTCGTCGACGTGTCGGCCCAGATCGGGGCCGCAGACCACGGACCCGGCCACCGCGTCCTCGGTCACCAACTGGGTGGCCTGCTCGAAATGTCTCGGCTGCGGCAGTGTCTGGCCCAGTTCCCCGGGCAGTTGCTCGCTGGCCCACAGCCGGTGCGCGGTTGCGCGGGCGGCGGCCTCGTCGGCGCCGAAGCACACCTTGTACCCGACCTGGACGGGTTTGCCGGCGCCGCCGGCGGACCGGAACTCCTCGACGATCCCCGCGTCGGGCATCATCGTGATCAGCCCGTCGCCGATCCGGCCGGCGAGCTGCGCCGCCTTCGTCCCGAACGCGGACACGTACACGGGGGTCGGCTTCTCGGGCACCGTGTACAGCCGGGCGTTCACGACCTTGTAGTGCTCGCCCTCGTGGTTGACGTTGTCGCCGGACCACAGCGCGCGCATGACCTCGACGGACTCCTCCAGCATGTCCAGTCGCTCGTCCACGGCCGGCCACGGGTCACCCAGGATGTGCTCGTTGAGTGCCTCGCCGCTGCCGATGCCCAGCACGAACCTGCCCTCGGTCTGGACCGAGGCCGTCGCCGCGGCGTGCGCGACCACCGCCGGGTGCATGCGGACGGTCGGGCAGGTGACGGCGGTGGCGATCGGTAGTCGGCAGACCGACGAGATCGCCCCGATCACCGACCAGACGAACGGCGACTGGCCCTGCTCCGAGATCCACGGGTGGTAGTGGTCGGAGATCCACAGCTTCTCGAAGCCGGCCTTTTCCGCCAGCTTCGCCTGTCGGACCAGTTCGACCGGACCGTGTTCCTCACAGGACAGGAAGTACCCGATGGCCATGGATCCCCTCGACCTCCAGCTCTCTGTGACCGCGGACAGCGCGTTGCGGTGGTGGTTGGGTGTCAGGCGCCGAGCGCCTTTTCGAGCTGCTTCTTGTTCATCGACGAGCGGCCCTTGATGTCGCGCTTCTTCGCTTCGTTGTAGAGCTGGTCCTTGGTGCGGCCACGCGGACCCGAGCTGCCGGAGCGCTCGCCGCCGCGCTGGCCCGGCGACTTGTCCTGCGTCGAGGTCCTACTGGCGCGCCGCGACTCGCCCGCCTGCGCCCGGCTCTTGTTGACCGTCCGGGCGGCGATCTCCTCGGCCCGGTCGGTACCCGCGCCCTGGCTCTTCGCCGACGACTTCACGTGCTCGTACTGACGTTCGCGCTTCTTGTTCCACGCCTGCTGAGGCATGACACACTCCCTTCCGTCCCGGAACTTGCTCCTGGACAACTACCCCGTTCCCGTACCAGTCATGCACGTGACAGGCCGCCGTGGCACGGGTGTCACCTCATCGCGGCAACCAGCGGACGCCCGGCCACCGGTCGATCTCGACGACCAGATCGTCCAGGCTCAGCGCCGACGCCGGGGTAGCAGACGACGGCAGACGACGCAATGCCGGCACGAACCGGGCAAGGCTCGCGAAGTCGGCGGGGTACCGGTCGGCGCGCACGGCGAGCAGCCGGCCACGACGCTTCGCCCGGCTGGCGAGCGCCCGCCACCGGTCGGTGTCGGCGAACCCGGCCGAGCGCACGCCGTGCGAGAACAGCAGGATGTCGATGTCGTCGTACGGCGGGACGGTGTCCAGGTAGCTCGCCAGCGCGTCGGCGGAGTCCTGGACACCGAACACGGTCCAGAACGGGGCCGCGCCGATCCGGTCCGCCTGCACCGGATCGATCATGATGAACGATTCGACCAGCAGGCGGTGCGCGTCGTGCCGGCGGCGTTCCAGTTCGGCGACCACCGGGCTGAGCGCCTCGGGCTCGGCCAGCTCGAGCCGGTGGAACGGATGTCCGTGCTCGGCGGCGAACGCGGCCACGTCCTCGGCCAGTTCCTCGGCGAGGCCCCATTCCGCCTCCGGGGCGTCGGCGTCCACGCTCGGCGTACGCGGGGCGTCCAGCGTCGCCCCCTGCTCCCGTTGGAACCGGGTCAGCCGGTCGGATCCGTGCAGGTACTCGTCCGGCTCCAGACCGCCCCGGGCACCGGGCTGGAACACGTGCCGCTCGGCCACGGTGTGTACCGGCCACCGGGATCGGTCGTCCACCAGAACGATCGGCGAGCCCGGCGCCAGCGACCCGGCCAGGAACCGGCGGTACGCCCGGGGCAGCCGCAGGCGCTTGAGCCGGAAGTACGCCATCTTGTCGATCATCAACCGGTCCTGGTTGCCGTCGTGCATGTGGTGCAGTGCGAGGTCCGGATTGCGTGCCAGCAGCGGCGGCGCGACCTGGGCGCCGAACGCACAGGCTCGGTCCGGGCGGTCCGGGTCGTTGGCCGGGCAGCGCACCGGGACCAGCATCGTCTGCGGCAGCCACGGCGCGCCCAGGGCGGCGCACAGGTGCGTGAGCGCCCCATTGGACGAGCCGACGAAGGCCGCCGGGTACTCGCCGTCGGGCCGGTAGTGCCCCACCGTCCACTCCGCGACGGCGTCCGCGTCCACCTCGTCGAGCCGGTCGGCGGGTACGCCCTCGCGCGCACCGGCCGACGTGTAGACGGTGCGACGGATCCGCTCCGGCAGTGCGCCGGTGAGCCGCGCGCCCAGCCCCGCCAGGCGGCTCTGGCCGAGCCTGGCGAAGTCCTCGCCGCGCAGCGCGTGCGCCGTGGCGCGCAGGAACGCCGAGGCGGAGTCGAACGCGGCGACCACCCGGTCCGGCGGCAATGTCCCCTGCGTCATGCACTCCCCCTCCGATCGGCTGCGGCCCGGTGTCCGGTCGTCCGGGTGTGCGGAGCGCTGCTGGTCACCGGGCGCGAGCGGGACGGTGGCTATGTGGTGGTCAGCTCGGGCTCGCTGGCCGCCCGCGCCGGGCCCGGGCACACGCACAGCCCGTGCTGCACGACCAGGGCGGCCCGTTCGTCGGTGTACTCGTCCTGCTGCAACGCCCGCAGTGGCCGACTGCAGCTTGAACACACCCGTGTCGACGAGGGCTGCGCGGTCTCGCTCATGTCCATTCCTCACACGTAAGGCAGGGGATTCGGAGGGTGGCCGGTGGCCTTCCACTGTCCAACGCAGTTCCCCGGGAACGGGTCTCGGAAACGCTCCGGTCACATCGGCCGGAACCCTGGTTTCCTCCGGGGCGGGCCGGGTAAAGGTCGGGAAGAGTGTCAGCGGGGGGCGTGTCAGGGGACTTTGTCCTGGTCACGGGCCGTGTGACGGGTCGGTGCGGCGGCGCGCCGACGCGGCGGTCCGCTCTCCGGATCCGGAGGAGGATGACGAACATGCCACGACCACTGTGGCCCGGGTCGTTGAGTTTCGGCCTGGTGAACGTGCGGGTCGGCCTGTACTCGGCCACCGAGGACCACAGCCCGCACTTCAACCAGTTCGAGCGGGGCACCAGCGACCGCATCCGGTACCGGCGGGTCAACGAACGCACCGGCGACGAGGTCGACTACGACAACATCGTGCGTGGGGCGGCGGTCGGTGGCGACGAGTACGTGATCGTGGAGAACGAGGAGCTGGAGGCGATCGCGCCGGGCCGGTCCCGTTCCCTGGAGATCAGCGACTTCGTGCCCGCCGAGGACATCGATCCGTTGCTGTACCAGAAGACGTACTACCTGGCGCCCGGCGCCGAGGACTCCGAGACGGCGTACGCGCTGCTGCGTGAGGCGCTGAAGCGCACCGAGCGGGTGGGAGTGGCCACGTTCGTGATGCGCAGTCGCGAGTACCTGGCCGTCGTCCGGCCGTACGGTGCGGTGCTGGCCCTGTCCACCGTCCACTTCGCCGACGAGGTCCGCGACCCGGAGAAGGCCGTCAAGGGCGAACCACCCGTCCTGAAGAAGAGTGCGAAGAAGCAGCTGGACGTGGCCGAGCAGCTCATCGAGTCGATGAGCGGGCCGTGGGAGCCCGAGCAGTACCACGACACGTACCGCGAGCGGGTCGACGAGCTGATCGAGGCCAAGCAGCAGGGTCGCGAGACGGTGGAGGAGAACGAGCCGCCGGAGGACACCAACGTCGTCGACCTGATGGACGCGCTGCGGGCCAGTGTCCGGGAACAGGGCGGAAAGCAGAGCGGCGGCACCGATCGGCGGCGTCAGGGCAGACGGGGCCGGGGCAAGAAGACCTCGTCCGGTTCGACCCGCGAGGGCTCCGGCCGGAGCATGCGCGCCACGTCCGGCGGTACGCGCGGCAGCTCGAAGTCCAGCGGTCGATCGACGTCGACGGGTTCCGGTCGGAGCGGTTCGACGCGGACCAGCGGTTCACGTCGACGGCCCGACGACCTGGCGGAGGCGTCCAAGGCGGACCTGATGACGTTGGCCCGCGAGCTGGAGGTGTCCGGCCGGTCCTCGATGGACCGCAGGGACCTGGAGAGTGCGGTACGCAAGGCGTCGGGTGGCCGGCGCCGCTCGAAGCGGGCGTCCTGACCCACCCGGACCCCGCGGTGGACCGCGCGCAACCGGACCCTACCGGTCACATCGTGGGCGGTGTGGCGTCAGGGTCTGGGAGGTCGCTGCTCTTGTCGTACCCATTCCGGTCCTCGATTTCAGGAATAGGGTTGCGATATCCGGCGACGAGATCCCACGAGATTTCTGCCGAAGTGCCCCTTTCACTTGACGTGTCATGATCCCGACCGGTAATCCGTGGCACCTTTTCCGGCCTGCTCCGACGGCACTCACCTCGAACTGCTCGTCGTGCCCTCACCGGCCAGCGACCGGCGAAGGTGAGGCCGGCGCCGGTGTAGGGTGGAAAAGAAGGCATCGCGTCGGTTCGACGCATTGCACATATAGGTGAATCGCCCCGGACTCCGGCGGTCGCTGGTTCTGGGGGTGACTGCGAATGTACTCACCGCTATCTCCTGCCCACGCACCGGAGAACTTCGGCGTCGTCCCGCTGCACCGGCCCCTGCTGAGGAATGCTGAATTCGGCATGCCCGCACTGCGCCAGCCGGCCTCCTGTGAAATCGGGTCAACCCGGGCCACTCGCCACGACGGCCCCGTGATTGCGGATGTCGCCCATGCGGAGTCGGAGACGACTCATGGATGACGCGCGCAGTGATGTGAACCCGCATGTCGAGCGGGTGCGTTCCGCGGTGGTGGACGCGTTGAAGAACGGCGACCAGAGCGTCGACCAGATAGGAAGGGTGTGTAGGGCGTGTGTCGAGTTGCTGCCGGTGGACGGCGCATCGATCGCGGTGATGAGTGGCACCCAGAATCGGGAGACGCTGTACGCCAGCGACGACGTGGTGAGCCGGCTCGAAGCGTTGCAGTTCACGCTCGGCGAGGGACCGTGCTTTGAGGCGTTCGACACCGGCCGGCCGGTACTCGTCCCCGACCTGGACCATGCGGCGACGAGGGCGTGGCCGGTCTTCGCCAGCGAGATCATCGGCGAGCCGGTCGGCGCGATCTTCGCCTTCCCGGTTCAGAACGGCGCGTTCTCGATCGGGGCGATCGACATGTACCGCCGGGAACCAGGTTGGCTCTCCCCACCCGAGCTGGCCATCGCGTTGCAGGTCGTGGACGTGGCATCGGTGGCATTGTTGGGGTTGCACGCCAAACAGCAGGTAGGTAGGCACATGGACGACGAAGCGTTGCTGATGTTGCCGCGGGAGCGCATCGCGGTACACCAGGCGACCGGAATGCTGATCGCCCAGTTCGACATCTCCCCCGCCGAGGCACTTGCCCGGTTGCGCGGATATGCCTTCGCCACCGGTCGACTGGTCGAGGAGGTCTCCCGCGAAATCGTCGAGCGCCGTTTGGTCCTGGATGACACCGAATCCATCTGACGCAGCGCCCTGGTCGTCGCGACACTACGCACGTTGGAGTCAGGAGGCGTCATGAGTTCCACCGCACCGGCCCGGACGGGTCGGGAAGCACAGCTGCTGCAGACCTTCGTAGGGCTGGCCGACACCCTGGTCGACGACTACGACATGGTGGACGTACTGCACCAGCTCACCGTCACGTGCGTGGACCTGCTGGGGGCGGACGCTGCCGGAATGTTGTTGGCCGACCAGCGCGGCAGCCTGGAGGTGATCGCGTCGTCGAGCGAACAGACCCGTTTGGTGGAGCTGTTCCAGGTGCAGATCGACGAAGGACCCTGCCTGGACTGCTTCCGCACCGGGGAGCCGGTGCTGATCCCCGATCTGCCGGCCGCCGCCGAGCGCTGGCCCCGGTTCGCCGCCGGCGCCGCTGAGGAGGGTTTCGGCTCCGTTCATGCGGTGCCGTTGAGATTGCGGCGCGAGACCATCGGGGCACTGAACCTGTTCGGCCGGGCCCCTGGCGCTCTGACCGAGCAGGACCTTCAGGTGGCCCGCGCACTGGCTTCCAGCGCAACGATCGGAATTTTGCAGGAGCGCGCGATCCGACGCAGCGAGGTCCTCACCGAACAGCTTCAGGCCGCGCTCAACAGTCGTATCGCGATCGAACAGGCCAAGGGAGTACTCGCCCGGGCCGGTGACCTGGACATGGGACAGGCCTTTGACAGCCTTCGCCTCTACAGCCGCCGGAACCACCTGCGCCTGAGCGACGTGGCCCACCAGGTGGTTCTGGGCACGGTCAGCACAGAGATGGTTCTTGCCGTGTCCCCCAAGCAATCCTGATACGTGCGCGATGCGGCTCTGGGGCACCGCGGTCGCCGCACCCGGATGGCACGGGCCGCCCTGTGGCTGCACGATGACCTCCACCCGACCAACATCCTGGTCGACCACGGGCAGCTCAGTGCCGTGATCGACTTCGGCGACATCACCCTCCGACGACCAAGCCACCGGCCTGCCCGGAACGGGGATGCACTCTCCGCTCAGCTCTGGTCGCGCATCGTCGCGAGCGCGGGGAACGCGGCGGCGCGGATGGTCGCGTCGTCGTCAAACCGACACCTGCATCATCCGTTCCGTCATTGATTCCGGGGCGCGGCAGCGGCCACAATGGTGTCCTGTCGATCTCCGGGGATCCCTTTTCCCAGTGTTTCGGTGATTCCGGCGCGGGCGGGGCGCGTTCGCGGTTGTCAGGTGCTGCTTCTCCGGTACGGGTGAGGCTTCCCGGCCCGGATGTGCCTTCGCCGCGCGGATGTCGGCAGGACTGTCGAGGGGTCGACGAAGCCCAGGGGGTGCGCGGGGGCA
>JBAUUM010000175.1:0-2567 GCA_049582705.1 Actinocatenispora sp. | reverse complement strand
TCGAAGATCCGGTTGTGTCGGCCCAGGTAGCAGGGGTCGTGGTAGGTGACCCCGCCCTCGATGGGGGTCACCGGGGTGAGCTTGCCGGCGGAGACCAGCTCGGCCAGCAACTGCGTGTGGTGCACGACCGAGTATTCGCCGCCGAGCTGCGGGTACTCCCGGCCGAGGGTGTTGAAGCAGTGCGGGCAGGACGCGATGATCTTGCGCTGCGTCTTCTCCCGGCCCTCGAACGCCTCGTTCAGGGTCTCCACGTTCTGCTGCCCCATCATCTGGAACAGGAACTCGTTGCCCATCCGCCGCGCCGGGTCGCCGGTGCAGGTCTCGCCCTCGCCCAGGATGGCGAACGAGACGCCCGCCTCGTGCAGCAGCGTCGCGACCGCCTTCGCGGTCTTCTTCGCCTGGTCGTCGAACGCGCCGGCGCAGCCCACCCAGTACAGGTACTCGAAGTCGGCGGCCTCGTCGGAGCCGACCCGTGGCACCTCGAAGTCGAGGCCCTTGGTCCAGTCCTCGCGGGTCCGCGGGTTGGCGCCCCACGGGTTGCCCTTGCTCTCCAGGTTGCGCAGCATGACGCCGGCCTCGGTGGGGAAGCTGGACTCGATCAGCACCTGGTAGCGGCGCATGTCGACGATGTGGTCGACGTGTTCGATGTCCACCGGGCACTGCTCGACGCAGGCCCCGCAGGTCGTGCAGGACCACAGCACGTCGGGGTCGATGACGCCGCCGTCGGCCTCCGGGCCGACGAGGGGGCGTTCCACTTCTGCCAGCGCCAGGGCGTCGACCTTGGCGAGCTGGGCCTCGGTCGCCTGCTCCTCACCGGCGGCGTCGCGGTGCCCGCCGGCCAGGATGTACGGGGCCTTCGCGAACGCGTGGTCGCGCAGGTTCATGATCAGCAGCTTCGGTGACAGCGGCTTCTCGGTGTTCCAGGCCGGGCACTGCGACTGGCAGCGACCGCACTCGGTGCAGGTCGCGAAGTCGAGCAGGCCCTTCCAGCTGAAGTCCTCGACCTGCCCGACGCCGAACGGCACCTTCTCCGGGTCGGCCTCCTCGAAGTCGATCGGCTTGCCGTCGGCCATGATCGGCCGTACTGGACCGAGAGCGTTGGGGAGCCGCTTGGCCAGCACGTTGATCGGCGCGAGCGCGATGTGCAGGTGCTTGGAGTAGAGCACGATGACCAGGAAAGCGAAGATCACGGCGAGCTGGGCGAGGACGAACGCGGTCTCGATGACGGCGTTGGCGCCGGTGCCGAGCGGCGCGATGACCTCGGCGGTCAGCCAGGACGCGAACGCCCACCTGCTGTGTCCGAACGGGAAGTGCCCGGTGTTGAACTGCGCGCCCCGGTAGAGCAGCAGCGTCACGACCACCAGCAGGATCATGCCGAGTACGGCCCAGGCCGCCCGGGTGTGCGAACCGTAGAAGCGCGACGAGCGCTGCAGCCGTTCCGGGGCCTGCTGCCGACGCAGCACGGCGAAGGCGATGATGCCGACCAGTACGGCGACGGCGAAGAAGTCCTCCAGGAACCCGAGCACGGGCGAGGCGCCGATCAGCGGCAGGCGGAAGTCGCGGTCGAACAGCGCGCCGTACGCCTCGATGATCGTCAGGAACAGGACGAGGAAGCCCCAGAAGGTCAGGAAGTGCGCGGCGCCGGGGATGGACCAGCGCAGCAGCCGCCGCTGCCCGAGGACCTCGGTCAGTTCCGCGCGGATCCTGCCACCGACGTCGTCCAGCCTGCCGGGGGCGGGTTGCCCGGACCGGATCAGGCGGAACAGCCACCAGGAGCGTCGACCGGCAATGGCGATCGTCGCCACGGTCATCAGCAGGCCGATGACGAGACGCACCGTCATCACGAGATCCTCCCAGGGCAGTCGGCGCCGTTGGCGCTGCCATTGTAGACGAACAAATTACTCTTCAGTAACTTTGGCGCGCTGCCCGGTCCGGCGTCTCTCCGCCGTCGGATCTGCCCTCCGGCGGCTTGTTCGGCCCTGTCCGTTGTCCAGCTCAGGGCGGCATCGACATCCTACGGGGAGTAACCGACCGGCGCGCCCCCGGCGGGCACCTCGCCTGTGGGATGTGCCGCTCGGTGACCGCGTGACCGCATTCGGTCATGCTGCGTTACTTCTCGTATAGCTGGATCGGTCGGGGGAGGTGTCCCTCCCGGTCCGGACCGGGAATGTGGGCAGCCAGCCGCCGACCGTGGGCGGGGAGCGCCGGTGCCCGCCGCGGCCCGAGGAGGCACCGCAGCATGCGCAGCCCGTACACCCTGGAGGATCCGCCGCCGATGGACGCGCCGGGTCTGGTCGTCGAGCGGACCGCCTGGTCGCTCGCCGCCGACCTGTGGCACGACCACCTGCCCGACCGACTGCTCGGCACCGACTGCGCGACGTGTGTCTGCCCGTGGCCGTGCGCGACCTGGGAGGTGGCGGACGGGATCATCGCCGGCGTCTGTACCGAGAACCCGGACACGCTCCGGCTCGGTGGCCGGGCCATGCCCGGCACACCGGCCCGGTCCATGATCACCCGGACGCCGGCCACACCGGTCGTCGTGGCCGGCAACGAGGCCGGTACCGCCC
>JBAUUM010000174.1:0-1835 GCA_049582705.1 Actinocatenispora sp. | reverse complement strand
GACCGCGCCACGCCGATGCGTGGCGCGGTACGCGCGGCCGACGGGTGTCGCCGTCTGCCTACACTGTGACCGCGCACCCGGGGCCGTAGCCCAACGGCAGAGGCACATGGTTTAGGTCCATGCCAGTGTGAGTTCGAATCTCACCGGCCCCACCACATCCCGCCACGGCTCCGGCACCGCATCCCGCACGCGGGTCATGTCTCGCACGGGTCCGCGTGTCCGGCGTGGGTGACGTGTCTCGCGCGGGTCACGTGTAGAGCGGGACCTGGGCGCCTTCGGGCACGTCGTACCGGTCGATGATGCGGTTCAGTTCCGACTGGTAGTACACGACCACCAGGCCCATGCACAGGTACAGCAGCAGGCCCAGCGCGCCCAGGCAGGTCGGGCTGAGCCCGGCCGCGCGCTGAGCACGCGCGATCCGGTCCCCCTGCGCGAAGTTGCTGACCAGCGGCGGGACAAGGATGACCGGACCGACGAAGACCGCCATCAACGACATCAGCGGGTCGATCCGCTGCCTCGGGTCGAAGTACGACATCTCTTCGTGGATCTTGTACCACCAGTACAGGTAGTAGATCCCGAACGTCACCAGGCCCAGTGCCCAGGACACCCACGGGCCGCGCCGCTTCATCTGCACGCCGGTCGCCACGGGCGTCAGCTCCGCCTCCGGGCGCCCGGATCGGGCAGCGTGCTCGTCCTCTGCCGTCGGCCGCGTGTCGTACGGCTGCTGTTCCTCGCCCCGGGCTTCTCCGGTGGCGGGAGCGTCCACCGAGGGCCGACCCTCCGTCGAGTACCCGCCTGGTTGCTCGGCCTCATCCGGCCGATGCTGGGAAGGAATGCCCGGTGCCTCCCGCGAGCCGGCACCGGAGGTTCTGCGTTCTGGACCCGTCGGATCAGTCATGCCACACCTCCACGGCGGGGACGAGCCACCACCGTCTAGGTGACCAACGTAGGCACGCCGGCCGCCTCAGGTATCGAGCCGACAGCACTCTCGGACCCCTCGTGCCGCGCATCCGACCACCCACCCGACCCCCATCCCCCGAGCGGCCCATGCCGTTCGGCCCCGCTGACCGGGACGGGACTGTGCCGGGTGACGGCGCCGGTGACCGTTACAGTTCAGCATGACGCTTTCCGGAGGGCCGCAGGACGTGCTCGAACGCTTCCGACGCGCCGCCGTCGAACAGTCCGTCGCCGACATGGGCAGCCTCTACGCGGTCGACGCCGTGCACGATTTCCCGTTCACCAGACCCGGTGTGCCGTCACGGATCGAGGGCCGCGAGCAGATCGTGGCCTTCATGGCCACCAGTTGGCGTACGAGCCCGCTGCGCTACCACTCGTACCGGACCCTGGCCATCCACGGCACCGACGACCCCGCGACCATCGTCGTGGAGCAGGAGGCGCTGGGCACCGGGGCTGCGGGGGTGCCGTTCGCGCTGCCGAACATCGTGGTGCTGACCGTCCGGGAAGGACACATCAGCCGGTTCCGTGACTATGTCAACGTGTTGGCGGCCGCTGACGCTGCGGGACTGGTTACCTCGATCCAGCGGCCGGGCAGTTGACCATCGGATCGCGGCAGCAGCCACGGCAGCGCCGCCGGACTCCCCGTTCCCGGTCGGGCACCGGACCGGCGTGACTCGGGTTCGTACTCTGCGGGCGCACCCGGCACACCCCGGCACTCGCGCTCGCAGGAAGTGGGACATGACGAACGTTCAGCCCTCGCCCGTACCGGCGACACGCCGCCGGCGGATTCCGGCAACCCTCGCCCTCGTGTCGGCGGGGCTGCTCGTCACCCTGTCGGTCGGCGCGTGCGGGGCCTTCGGCGACCACGAGGTGCACCG
>JBAUUM010000173.1:0-3160 GCA_049582705.1 Actinocatenispora sp. | reverse complement strand
CCCTGCTGACCGCGGGGGCCGCCGCCGGGTACGGCACCGGGGCCGGCCCGGCGGCCGTGCGGGTCGTGGTCGGTGCGGTCGTCGGTTTCCTGGTCGGCCACGCGGCCGGTTGGCTGCTGGACACGCTGCGCCGCCGTGCGCTGCGCGGCACGGTACTGGTCCGCAACGGGCCCGCCGTGGCGCGGGAGTACCGCCTGCGTACCGTCCTGCTGCCCGGACCCACGGTGGCCGGGCTGGCCACCGGCATCGCCGGCGCCGGTGGCGGGCTGGGCCTGCTGGTTCTCGGCGCACTGGTCGTACTGCGTCGGGAGTTCGTCGGCGCGCCCCTGGTCGCGCTGGTCCTCGCGCTGGTGGTGGTCCTGGTGCCGCTCGGCATGCTGCGTGCCCGGGCCATGCGTGAGGTCCGGCTGTGGCTCGACGACGAGACCCTCGAACTGCGGCACCGCCGTCGCGGCGAGCAGTGGCAGGAGCTGAGGCTGCCGCTGTCGAGGATCCGCAGGGTCACGGTCTTCGCCGACCCGTACGGCCGGGCCCGGCTGCTACGCGTCGACGGCGGCGAGGCCGGCCGGTTCGAACTGCGCTCGGCGCCCGGGTTGTCCTCCCGTGGGGCCGGTGAGACGTTGCGCCGGGCCAGCCGGGACGTACTGGGCCGGCCCGGCTGGCTGCCGGCCAGTGGGGTCCGCGCGTTCCGGTCGCGGTGGGGCACCCGCTGCTACCGCGCCACCGCGAGGGACAATGAGTCACCGTGACACGTTCCCGCCCGCCGGCCGGGGCCGCGGACCCCGCGACCACGCCGGCCCACCCGCCGAGGCGTCCGCCGACCGGCCTGGATCCGGCGATCCAGGCCCGGTTGAAGCGCGACCCGGACGGCCTGCTCGCCGCCGTCGCCCAGCAGTACGACACCGGTGAGGTGCTGATGCTGGCCTGGATGGACGACGAGGCGCTGCACCGCACGTTGACCAGCGGACGGGCCACGTACTGGTCACGCAGTCGCCAGGAATACTGGGTCAAGGGGGAGACGTCCGGCAACGTGCAGTTCGTGCGTTCGGTGGCGTTGGACTGCGACGGTGACGCCCTGCTGGTCCGGGTCGACCAGGTCGGTCCGGCCTGTCACACCGGCACCCGCAGCTGTTTCGACGGACGGTCGTTGCCGACCGTCGCCCCGGGTCAAGACATCACGGAAGGTGGCCACCGGTGACGACCGGAACCGTGTCTCCCGACCAGCGCACGTTCGTCGAGTACGCCCGGCAGCGCCGGGTGGTGCCGGTCACCCGCCGGCTGCTGGCGGACTGCGAGACTCCGATCGGGGTGTACCGCAAGCTCGCCGGCGGCCCCGGCACGTTCCTGCTGGAGTCGGCGGAGGGTCCGGGCGCCTGGTCGCGCTACTCGTTCGTCGGTGTGCGCAGCGCGGCGACGCTGACCTGCGTGCGCGGTGAGGCGCACTGGCTGGGCGATCCGCCGGTGGGGGTGCCGACCTCGGGCGACCCGATCGCGGCGCTGACCGCGACCATCGAGGCGCTGTCGTCGCCGCCGGTGCCGGGCCTGCCGCCGCTGACCGGTGGCCTGGTCGGCTTCTTCAGCTACGACGTGGTGCGCCGCTTCGAGAAGCTGCCCGAGCTGTCGGTCGACGAGCTGGACATGCCGGACCTGGCGTTCCTGCTCGCCACCGACCTCGCGGTACTCGACCACGTCGACGGCTCGGTGCTGCTGATCGCCAACGCGGTGCTGCCACCGACGCCCAGCGGTGCGGAGCTGCACGCCGCGTACCACCAGGCCGTCGGCCGCCTCGACGCGATGACCACCGCGCTGTCCCGGCCCAACCCGCCGATGGTGTCCACCGTGGACCGGATGCCGGCCACACACGTCGCCGGTCGTACGCCGACGGGTGGCTACCAGAAGGCGGTCGAGGTCGCCAAGGAGGCGATCCGGGCCGGCGAGTGCTTCCAGATCGTGCCCTCGCAGCGCTTCGAGGTCGACACCGAGGCGGACTCCCTGGACGTCTACCGGGTGCTGCGTTCCACCAACCCCAGCCCGTACATGTACCTGCTGCGGTTCGGCGGGGTGGCCGGTTCGGGCAGTGGCGGTTTCGACATCGTCGGCTCCAGCCCCGAGGTGCACGTGAAGGTCACCGGCCGGCGGGCCCTGATGCACCCGATCGCCGGCACCCGGCCGCGTGGCGCCACGCCCGAGGAGGAGCGCAACCTCGCCGCCGAGCTGCTCGCCGACCCGAAGGAACGCGCCGAGCACGTGATGCTGGTCGACCTCGCCCGCAACGACCTGGGGCGGGTGTGCGTGCCCGGCAGCGTGGACGTGCCGGAGTTCATGACGATCGAGCGGTACAGCCACGTGATGCACATCGTGTCCACTGTGGTCGGTGAGCTGTCGGACGGGTACACGGCGTTCGACGCGCTGCGGGCCACGTTCCCGGCCGGCACCCTGTCCGGGGCGCCGAAGGTGCGGGCGATGGAGATCATCGAGGAGCTGGAGCCGGCCCGGCGCGGCCTGTACGGCGGCACGGTGGGATATCTGGACTTCGCCGGCGACCTGGACATGGCCATCGCGATCCGGACCGCACTGATGCGCGACGGCCGGGCCTACGTACAGGCCGGGGGCGGGGTCGTGGCCGACTCCGATCCGGACGCCGAGGACGCGGAGACGCGCAACAAGTCGGCGGCGGTGCTGTCGGCCATCGCCTCGGCCGAGACCCTGCGGCAGGCGCACTGATGGACCACGACACCGCGGCACACGCCACCGACGAGGACGGGACCACCGTGTCGCCGGCGACATCAGGGTCGGCGGAGACGGAGGCGGCGGCCACCGCGGGCACCACCGGGTCACCCGCGCGCCGGGGTCCCTCGCGCCGTGGTCAGCTCGCCCTCGCGGTACTGGCCTGCACGCTGGGCGCGGTGATCGCCCTGTACGCCTCGTCCAAGAGTTGGGCCGTGGACGTCACCGAACGGCCGGCGCCGCTGCCGCCGGTACGCACCGCGCGCAGCGGCGGTGACTTCGTGCCCTGGGTCCCCGCGCTGGCGCTGATCTCGCTCGCCGGCGCGGGTGCCCTGGTCGCGACGCGGCGGATCGGCCGGGTCCTGGTCGGCGCGGCGCTCACGCTGCTCGGCCTCGGCGTCGCCGTCGCCGCCGGCTACGGGCTGTCCGCCGC
>JBAUUM010000172.1:0-6068 GCA_049582705.1 Actinocatenispora sp. | reverse complement strand
AGCTTGGCGTGGCCGCGCAGCATGAGCCGTCCCATCGGCACGGGCGGCTCGGCCAGCGACAGCTTCGGGAAGCGCTGGAACAACAGCGGGAAGCCGACCACGCCCTCCAGCCGGGCCAGCGCCGCGCCGAGGCAGAAGTGCGCGCCGGCGCCGAACGCCATCGACGCCCGCAGCGGCCGGGTCGGGTCGAAGGTCCCCGGCTCGGCGTGCCGGGCCGGATCGTGGTTGGCCGCGGCCAACAGCACCAGCACCCGGTCGCCCGGCACGACGTGCACCCCGGCGACGTCGGTCTCCGCGGTGGCGTAACGGATGACGAAGTGGGTCGGCACGTCGAAGCGGACGATCTCGTCCACGAACCCGGGCGCCGTCTCCGGCTGCGCGAGCAGCCGCTCGACCAGCTCCGGCCGGTCCAGCAGCATGGTCACGCCGTTGCCGAACATGTTGATCGTGGTGACGAAGCCCGCGTTGAACAGCACGACCAGGTTCGCCATCAGCTCCTCGTCGCTGAGCTGGTCGGTGTCCGCGTCGTTGGCCTGGACCAGGCTGGTGATGAGGTCGTCGCGCGGGTTGGCTCGCCGGTCCGCGGCCAGCTCGGTGAAGTACCCGGTGAGCCGCACCGCCGCCGCGTCGGCGATCGCGAACCGCTCCGGCGTGCCGCGGCCCAGTTCGAGGACGTCGCTGACCTGGTCGACCAGCGGTCGGAACCAGCCCATGTCCTGCTCGGGAATGCCGATCATGAAGCCGATGACCAGGCTCGGCAGCAGGTAGGCGAACTCGGACATGAAGTCGACCGGGCCGGCCTCGGCCTTCTTCTCGAGGCGGTCCAGCAGCCGGGTGGTGAGCTCGACGATCGGGGGCTCCAGGTTCGCCACCCGGCGGGCGGTGAAGACCTTGTTGAGCAGCCGGCGGATCCGCCCGTGCATCGGGTCGTTGGCGAACATCACGGAGCCGAGGAAGACCCGCAGCGTGGCGTGCTCCCGCCAGTCCGGGTTCGCCACGGACATCCGCACGTGGTCCATCACCTGGAAGGTCGGGTCGCGCAGCACCTGGTCGACCGCCTCGTGACCGAAGACCGCGACGGTGTACTTGTCCTCACCCTCCGGGATCCGGACCGCGGCCCCGTCACGGTGCATCGCGGCGTAGTACGGGTAGGGATCGCGGCGACCGTCCTCGGTGCGCAACGCCTTGACTGCACTGACAGCGTCCATGAGGCTCCTCGGTCAGGAACGGCCGGCAGGGCACGGCCCGGTTCTGCTGGCTGAGCGGAGAAAGAATCCACCGACACGATAGTGGGCCCGCGGTGGCCTTGTCTGTATCGGAAGCCCAATCGCGGACTCACTCGTTACCGAGGCGCGCACCGAGCAGCCGGATCGTCACCGCGGCGGCGATGGCGTGGCTGCGGCCGTTGCCGTGCAGGCCATCCGCACTGTACAAGTTGGATTCCGCGGACGACGGATGCTCGGTCAGGTCGACGTGGATCGCGCCCCGGGTCGCGGCCAGCTGGGCGGTGAGCCCGGCCAGTGTCCGCATCCGCCGGCTGACCCCGGCGCGCAGCATCGGGCGGATGGCCGGACAGTTGTGCAGGTCGTAGTAGCCGAGGGTCAGCACCTCCGCCCCGACGCCCCGCAGGCCGGACACGATCGCGGTCAGGTCCTCGCGTACGGCGTCGGCCTTGAAGAACGGGGAGATCGCGTCGTTGCCGCCGCAGCAGACCAGCGCCAGGTCCGGGCCGAACTCCAGGGCCGGCGCCAGTTGGGTGGCACGGATCTGGGCCGCGGTCGTCTCGCGCCGCCCGAGGTTCAGGTACGCCAGGTCGGGCCGGACCACGGTCAGCTCGGCGGCCATCCGGTCCGCCCAGGACAGCGGCGTGTACCCGGGCACCGGGTCGCCCAACCCCTCCGCGACGCTGTCTCCGAGTACCACGAAACGACGCCACGGGTGCCCGGCCAGCAGTCGTTCCGCGACTCCGGGCGCGAGGCAGTGCGGATCGGTGTTCTCCGTGCGGGAAACGGGATCGAGTGTCACACCGGCACGCTATCGTCACGCCCGACCGGACGCTACGCTGCACCGCATGTCTGACGATGTGGACCGCCGCGAGCTCGACCGCCTGGCCCTCGCGTCCACCGACCGGGTCGTGGGCGAGCTGACCGACGCGCACCTCGACCTGCCCACCCCGTGCGGTGCCTGGCGGGTCCGGGACCTGCTGGTGCACATGATGGGCGAACATCGCGGGTTCGCCGCGGCGGCCCGCGGTGAGGCCCCCGACCCGGCCGTGTGGGCGGGCGCTCCGCTGGGCGACGACCCCCGCGCGCAGTACCGGCGGGCCGCGGCGGAGGTGACCGCGGCGTTCGACGCGGACGGGATGCTGGACCGCACACCGGTGCTGCACCCGTACGGTCCGCTGCCCGCGAGGACCGTGCTGGGCATGCACTTCGTCGACTACCTCGTGCACGGCTGGGATCTCGCCCGCTCGCTGGGCGTGCCGTCGGACCTGGACGAGGCGCTGAGCACCGAGGCCCTGGCGATCGCGTTGCGCTGGCCACCGGAACGCCCCAGCCCCGCCTTCGGCGTGGTCGTCGAGACCGACCCGGCGGCCCCGACGGGTGACCGGCTCGTCGCGTACCTGGGGCGGGATCCGCGCTGGCAACCGTCCGACCGCTGACCCCCGGGCGTCGCGTCCCGGACTCCGAGCGCCTGGCGTCGGACCCCGGGGCTCCGTGGGCCCGACGGCGGTGGTGATCAGGCGGTCGCGGCGGCGGCCTCCGGCTCGGTGCCCGGCGTCCCGTCGGACCCTGCGCCGGTCTCCGGCTCCGCCCTGCCGTCGGCCGCCGGGGTGGGTTTCGTGTTCATCGTGCGCCAGGTGCGCCGGTTGATCACCGGGATCAGCGTGGCCGCCAGGTAGAGCCCGCCGGCCAGCAGCAGGGCCGTGGTCAGGTCGAACGCCTCGACGGTCCAGCCGCCCAGCACCGCGCCGAGCGGAATGCCCGCCCATGCCACCGCCGTGGCGAGACCACCGACCCGGGCCAGCATGTCCGGCGGTACCCGCTCGAACATCAACGCGCCGATGATCGGGTTCGCCGACGACAGCGCCATGCCCGCCGTGAACGAGACCGCCATGACCACGGCGACCTGGTCGCTGAGCGCGAGCGTGATGAACCGGGGCGAGCCACCGATCAGGTAGCCGATCACCAGCGTCGCGTACCGCGGGAGTTTCGGGCCGATCGCGGCGAACACGATGTTGCCGAGCACGGCGCCGGTCGCGAACGCGCCGGCGACCAGGCCCAGGCCGGCCGGCGAGTGCAGCGTGTCGCGCACCCACAGGGGCACGAACACGCCCGAGTTCGCCTGGGTGAACATGTTGGTGAAGAACAGCATGACGATCATGCCCATCACCAGTCGGTCCTGCCGCAGGTAGCTGAACCCGTTGCGCAGGGCGGTGAAGTACGGCTCGGCCGTGCCCTTGGACTTCTCGGCGTCGGCCGATTCCGCGGGCGACCGCACCAGGAAGATCATGAGCAGCGCGGACGCGGCGAACGAGGCCGCGTCGAGCGCCACCGTGTGCAGCGGCCCGATCGCGTAGACGACCACCCCACCGAGCGGCGCGCCGAGCATGGTGCTCAGCCGGGTGATCCCGTCGTACACGGTGGTGACCCGCAGCATGTTCGTCCCGGTGTCCTCCACGACGTAGCGCAGCAGCACCTTCTTCGCGTTGTCCCCGATGCCGCGCAGCGCCCCGGTCAACGCGACCAGCAGGAGCAGCAGCGGCAGGCCACCCCGGTAGACGAACGCGACCCCGCCGAGGGTCAGCGCGCTGACCACGTCCGCGACGATGCCGACCCGGCGCGTGCCGAGCCGGTTGACCAGCGGCGCGCCGAAGGCGTTGGCCAGCACGTACGGCAGCATCTCCGCCGCAGCCACCAGACCGGTCTTGACCGGGCTGCCCGTCGTGGACAACACCAGCCAGGGCAGTGCGATGAACGTCATCCGGCTGCCCAGCATCGACACGGACTCGGCGGTGAGCAGGGCGAAGAGGCTGCGCCGTCCCCGGAGGGCGCCGGCAACCGTCTGAAGTCTGGACCACGCCGTCACGCCGCGCCTCTTCTCGCTGGGGGGATGGTGACCGTCGTCGTTCAGCCGGTCGGTGCCGACGCGGCCGGTGCTGCCGGTGCTGCCGACACGGCGTACCGGGCGCGGATCGCCTTCTTGTCGATCTTCCCGACGGCGGTCAGCGGCAGCTCGTCGACGAACTCGACGGTGCGCGGCGCCCAGACCGGATTGAGCTGGGCGGTCACGAACTCACGCAGGTCGTCGGCGCTCACCTCGGCGCCGGGCGCGATGACCACGCACGCGTGTACCGCCTCGCCCATCGCCCGGTCCGGTACACCGACGGCGGCGGCCGCCCGGACGCCCGGGTGGGCCAGCAGCGCGTCCTCGATCGGGCGGCAGTACACGTTGGTGGAACCGGCGCCGGTGATGATCATGTCGCGGGTCCGGTCGACCAGGTAGAGGTAGCCGTCCTCGTCGAGGTGCCCGACGTCGCCGGTGTTCAGCCAGCCGTCCACCAGCGTCGCGCGGGTCAGGTCGGGCTGGGTCCAGTAGCCGTCCATCATCAGGCTGCTGCTGACCCACACGTCGCCGTCGTGGCCCGCGGTCAACCGCTCGCCGGTCGCGTCCCGGATCTCGATCCGTACGTCGCCGTACGGCAGGCCGCAGGAGCCCAGCCGTTCCGGGTGCTCCGGGTCGTGGTCGATGCCCGGGTAGGCCGTGATGAACGCGGCCTCGGTCATGCCGTACACGGGGCGCAGTACCGGGCCGAGCTTCTCGATCGCCTGCGCGGCCCGGGCCGGGGCGGTCGCACTTCCGCCGCAGGACAGCCGCTTCAGGCTGCTCGTGTCGGTCGTGGCCAGGCGCGGGTCGTCGAGCAGGCAGTACAGCAGGGGCGGCGCGAGCAGGATGTCGGTGATCCGGTCCCGTTCCACGGCGGCGAGGAACTCGCCGATGTCGAAGCCCTCGTTGGCGTACAGGGTGCCGCCGGTCAGCAGCGTCATCATGGTCGGCACCTGGCCGCTGACGTGCCAGAAGCCCGACGCCGCGTAGTGCCGGATCTGGTGCTCGCCGGCCGCGAGGTACGCGTCGGAGAGGGCCAGCAGGGTCTGGAAGAACAGATGCGGCTGGCGCACCATCTTCGGGTAGCCCGTGGTCCCGCCGGTCTGGAAGACCGACTGCGGCTCGTTCGGCACCTCGCCGGGAGACACCGGGGGACGGTCCGCGGCGGGCACGGTGGTGAGGTCGGTGCCGTTGCCCTCGCCGAAGCAGAACACCGGGATGTCCCGGTCGATCCCGGCGGCCAGCTCCGCGCCCAGCGTGGCGAGGCTCCGCGCGTCGTACGTGAAGGCGTCGACGTCGCCGCGGCGCAGGTAGCCGGCCTGGTCCGCACGGGGCGCGTTGGGTGCGATCCAGACCGCGCGGCAGCCCAGCATGTGCAGGGCGAGCTGGAGCATGACCGCCTCGGGCGGGGTGCCGGCCAGGGCGGCCATCGCGCCGCCGGGGCGCATGCCGTGCCGGTGCAGGGCGGTGGCCATGGCGAGCACGCCCGCGTGCAACTGGCGGTAACTGAGATGGCGACCCTGGTAGACCATTGCGTCCGCGTCACCGTGTTCGGCGAACAATTCCAGGGCACGCCAAACATAATTCGTTTCGGATGCGGGTGGATGAGCCACGACGGAGCCTCCTGCGCTGCCGGGAACCGGTATACGGGCGCCGGCCGACCGGCTGTCGCCGTACGGGGCCCCGGTCGATGCGAGCACTATACCGACGCGAATGGCGGTGCGGAACCGCCCGCGGCGGAGTTGTTTTCCCCGGGATTCATTCGCGCGATTAGATACAAATGCCCGACTTCTTTCCCGCACGTAATTCGACCGTGACCCGGGCGGGACCGTCAGCGGCGCGAGCGGTGCCGGATCGCTGCCGGGGCGGACGGGGTGCCGGCGGGCGCGATCCGCCAGGTGGGTGCCGCCGGGGGGACGGCGCTGCTGGGGGGACGGCGCTGGGCGGGAAGGTGACCGTCC